>NZ_LZZL01000006.1:0-123231 GCF_002006495.1 Clostridium sp. BL-8 | reverse complement strand
TACAAATGTTTAAGTCATAAATAGAAATTAGTTCAATTTGTTATTGCAATTGAGCTAATTATTCTTTTTCCTATTTCATGTAATTTAGCATATCATATTTTAAAGTCAAGTCCTAGTGACATATTTAATCATTTTTATTGATCTATTTTAATATTTTATAAGCTTATTCAAGTTATTCACTCAAATAAGCTTATAAATTAATTTATTCTAAGTTTTTTCTTTTTACGATATATATTGCAATAACAAAATAACTTTTTATCTATTAATTTTCTTCAATACTTTAAATATTTTCTACAAACTGAATTCTTAATCCATTAGGATCTAACACATAAAAAAATCTTGTGTGAGGATTTGGTTGTATTGGTCCACTATGAATAGCTATCCCTTTTTCTTTAACACAATTCATCATTTCATCTACTGATTTTACTTCAAATCCAAGGGATATGTGTTCTCCATAATTTACTTCTTTCAAAGTTTCATTACATATAAGTTCAATTTTTGTTTCTCCCTCTCCTAAAAATGCGATTTCCACTCCAGGGCCTGCATTTAATCTCTTGTTTATATTAAGCCCAACAATTTCTTGATAAAACTTCAATGATTCCTCTAAATTTTTAACCATTAATGTACTCCAACAAAACTTCATAATCTATCTCTCTCCTTAATTATATGATTTTAATTATTTTACCCTTTTATTATATCCAACTTTTTATACTGTTAAAATGATATTTTAAAAAACAAAGATACTAAATTAGTATTATGTTTGCTATAAAAAAGCAATGCATGTTAATCTTAATTTATAACATGTATTGCTTTAATTTTGTATCTTTGAAATTCATAAAAGAAGCATTTCCACATTAGAAACACTTCTTTTGTATAGTAGTCAAGCATAATTATTTCTTTAAGTAAACTTCTCTAAGTTTATTTAAATAGAAAGTTATTAATCTAAACATTGTCAAAATTATAATTAATTATTACTACATTAAATTATAGTAATAATTTTATTGATGGTTACGCTTTTTGTTTGACAATTTATGCTGTTTAATTTTGAACATTCCTAACGGTTTTCTGCTTTTAACATAACTTTCCGTATATTACGAGTGTTTTACTTTTTTTCATACATTCAATTGTAACTACAAGCTGCAACTATAACTGAAAACTATTATATAAGCTTCTTATCATTATTTAATTTGCTTCTAGATATTTATTATCTAAAATTCTTTGAACCAAACTGCTTTTACATCCATTGTATTTATTATGAGCTTGAAGAATCCCCTAACACTGTTACTTTAACATCTCTATTCCCCCAATTATCGCACTCACTAGAGCTGTCAAAATATACATCAATTTCATTTCCTTTTATTGCACTTCCAGTATCTGAAGCTATTGCATATCCATAACCTTCAATATAAAAAATTGTTCCAAGTGGGAACACATTTGGGTCAACTGAAACTGTACTTAAACCATTTGGGTTTCTTTCTACTACTCTTCCACTTGCAGTTTTACTTCCAGCTGCTGATGTATACGCTGTTGCTGAACAAACCAGTTCTTTATTTGGTGTCATTGCTTTAGCTGCGTTACTTGAAAAAGTAATCTCTGCACCTAAATAAATGCTTAACGCCATTACAAAAACCACTGATTTTTTCATAACGTTTGTCCATTTATAATTTTTCGACATTGAATCTCTCCTTTTCAATTCGCAAACCATCTTTTATATTATAACACAATTTTCAATGTAAGCGTATCCAAATTATGTATTTTTATTTATTTTTTTTATTTATTGATATTTTCACAAGTTTTTCTTCAACATACACCTTACTAATAGCCACAACTCCAGAATATAACTCCTTTTTTAAATATTAATAAATTGATATAATATAACTAACACTTTGCACTGATAGAAGATATTCCATAAAATCATAAGTTACATGGAGACAAAATTATGAAGTTAAAGCTGCTATAAAAATAGAAAAATAGCATAATAATAAAGCTTCCCTAGTCCCTATTGATCTCAGTGGAAGCTTAAAAGAAATTGAAACTCGTATTATAAATCATGTAATGTCAGAAGAAGGCATGAATCAAGCAAAGGTTGAAAAAAGATTAAAAATCGGCCATAGCACCTTATGGCGAAAATTAAAATAATTTTACAATAACCAAATTTATAAAATATACCTTTCTATTCCTAAAGCCACTCCATCATTTTGCACTGTATCTGTGATTTTTTTTGCAAAACTTTTGATGTTGTCATCTGCATTTCCCATAGCAATTCCGCAGCCTACTGTCGACAGCATCTCTACATCATTCTTTCCATCACCAAAAGCATAGCTGTTTTCTATTGGAATATTTAAATATTCCAGTATCTTTAGTATTCCAGAGGCCTTTGTATTAAGTCTTGAATATAATTCAAATGCTCCTTCATTTATATTATAAATAGAATCATAATCTTCATTCTCTAGAGATAAGCAGTATTCCATCCCTTCTTTATCATCACATAGCATCTCTATCTTATAAGTATCTATTTCATTAAATTTATAATTTCCTTCTAAATATTTTTTTGATATATCAAAAGACTCATAATATGAGTGAAGTTTCTTATATTCATCTTTAATATACGAGTATTTTTCTCCTTGCAATATATATTGAATATTACGCTGCTCAAAATTATTTATTAATTCTTTTATGAAATTCTTATTAATGCATTCTTTATGTATGCATTTTTCTCTTATCTTTACATACGAACCATTAGTAAGCACAAAACCATCAAATCCAAAATTAAGTAATACATCATTTAAAAAAGCATATGGCCTGCCTGTTGCAATAAAAACATAATCTCCATTTGATTGCAATTCCCGTATAGCTTTTTTTACTCTTGGAGTAATATCTGTTATTCCATTCATACAATCCATTAAAGTTCCGTCTATATCAAAAAACACCGCTTTTTTCATAGATTCATCCCCTTTATAATAATTTATTCTCGTTTTATGCAATTCGTTACTGTTCAGTACCATTTTATTTTATTTATTCGCATATGTCAATTAATTTAATTGCATTCTATTACTATGATTGCTAAAATAAAAATAAATGAGAATAAATAGGAGGTCATTATGTTTATCGAAGAAAGACACAAACATATTTTAGATATATTAGATCGAGACGGAAAAGTTTTAGTTAAAGATTTAAGTTCACAATTTGATGTGAGTGAAAGTATGATTAGAAAAGATCTTCAAGTCTTAGAAAAAAATAATCTGCTTCAACGTACTTATGGTGGTGCTATTAATCTAAGGCGTACTCTAGTCAGCGGTGAAAGTCTCCTTAAAAGAGTTGAAAAAGACACTGGTTTAAAGGAAATCATCGCAAAAAAGGCATATGAAGAGATAGTTGAAGGAGATACGATTTTCTTAGATGCTTCAAGTATTTCTCATTTTCTCACAAAACTGCTTGTAGGAAATAATAAAAACATTACTTTGATAACAAATATGGTTGAAATAGCATCAGTGATTCCCTTAGATTCAAAGGTACATGTTATTTTTATAGGTGGTGATTATAATGCATTTGTAGGTGGAAATATCGGTTCCCTCTCAATTGAACAAATTAAACTTTATCGCTGCAATAAGGCATTCATTGGCTGTAGCGGCATAGACCTTAAAGATGGAAGTATAAGCACTGGTGAATCTGAAGATGCAGGTACTAAAAAAGCAATTATGAATATCTCTAAAGAGTCATATTTAATGGCACCAAATGAACGATTTAACTTGGATGGAATCTTTAACTTTTCAAACATAGAAGATTTTAACTGCATTATTACAGAAGCTATGCCAAACGATACTATAATGACTTTACTTGAGCAATATAATATAATCTTAAAATAGTTTCAAAATGAAATGACTTTTAAAATTGATTCATTGATATGTCATGACACCATTAGTATAATATGCTAATGAAAGAATACTAAGGATGTGAAATTTATGATTAAAGATATGACAAAAGGTAATATTCCAAAGCGCCTAATAAGCTTTTCTGTACCACTAATCCTAGGAAACCTTCTTCAGCTTACTTATAATGCAGTGGATTCTATCATCGTTGGAAGATTTTCAGGAACAGATGCCTTAGCTGCAGTTGGAACAGCTGATCCAGTAATGAATATTATGATTTTAGGAATAACAGGTATTTGTATTGGTGCATCAGTCCTAATGAGCGAATTTTTTGGTGCTGGCAGATATGAAGATTTAAAAAAAGAAATATCAACCACATTAATATTCGGATGTTTTTTTTCATTATTAGTTCTAATATTGGGCTTAATTTTTTCAAGAGAACTATTAAGTCTTCTCCAAGTGCCAAATGAAATTCTTGATTCTGCAACACTTTACTTAAGAATTATTTTTGTTGCAATGCCTTTTACATACTTGTATAATGCTGTATCTGCAGCTATGAGAAGTGTTGGCGATTCAAAAACACCTATAAGATTTTTAGCAATTGCTTCTATTCTAAATGGATGCCTTGACTTTGTTTTTATAGGTGGTTTTAATATGGGTGTACTTGGAGCAGGACTAGCTACAGATATTGCTGAAGCCTGTTCTGCAATTTTCTGCATAATTTATATCTATAGGAAAGTTCCATTATTAAGATTGACTAAAAACGATATACGATTAGATATGAACTTTTTAAAACAGACTCTGGCTCATGGTTCTGTAACAGCCTTGCAGCAGTCTTGTCAGCCAATTGGCAAACTATTAATACAGGGGGCTGTTAATTCACTAGGCGTTGCTACTATTGCTGCTTTCAATGCAGTCAATAAAGTCGATGCTTTTGCTCTTGTCCCAGAGCAAAGTATATCTCATGGGATGATGACCTTTGTAGCTCAAAATCGAGGTGCTAATAATAAAAAGCGTATTAAAGCAGGCTTTAAGATTGGCTTATGCTTAGAATGCTGCTATTGGATATTTATCTGCATAGTTATGTTAGCTTTAAAAGAACCAATCATGAAATTATTCGTTTCTTCTGATGATTCAGGTATGATCAACATAGGTGTCAGCTATTTAAGCCTCATGGCATTTTTCTATCTGCTTCCTGGTTTCACTAATGGCGTTCAAGGTTTCTTTAGAGGAATGGGAAATATGAAGATCACCTTAGTCTCTACAATAATACAAATATCTTTTAGGACAATATTTGTATTCTTATTAATTTCATATATGGGAATGACAAGTGTGGCTTATGCAAGTCTTATCGGATGGATACTAATGCTCGCTTATGAAGTACCATACTATTTTGTATATAAAAGAAAAACTCCTCTTTTAAAAGAATAACTTATTTCTTCTCCTTTTCACTAAACCAAAGTGGCAATGGTGCATATGTAGTATCTATTCCCATCGCAATTGAGCTTTCAACACCTTTTGCAATTGGATTTGATATTATGTGCCTCTCTTCTTCCTCTGTATGAATATTTTTTTCTTGTTTTTTCCTTTTGTTTTCTTTCATTCTTTTCACCTCCTTAGTTATTTTGCTTTTAATTTAAATAAATATACATTTTTAACTTGAATGTATATTTATAAACTTTACTTATATAGAACAATTATCTTAATCTATCATTTATTTTCATATGACTAAAAAGCCTTGAAATGTTGTATTTTCCAGCATCTCAAGACTTTTATATATTATAATATTAAATTTAGGTATTTAACTTTCCCATTTGACTCATGACCATCTCATAATATTGTCCTTTTTTATCCATAAGACTTTTATGATTTCCGCCTTCCAATATTTTTCCACTTCCAATTACCATAATATGATCGGCATCTCTAATAGTAGATAGACGATGAGCTATTAAAAAGCTTGTTCTGTTCTTCATTAGCTTTACCAGTGCATGCTGAATATCTTTCTCAGTTTTTGTATCAACACTGCTGGTAGCTTCATCCAAAATTAAAATAGGACTATCACATAAAACTGCTCTGGCAATTGATATAAGCTGACGCTGTCCTTGACTTAGATTATCTGTAGCTCCAGAAACCATTGTTTGATACCCTTTTGGTAATTTGTCGATAAAATCATGTGCATGAGCTATCTTAGCAGCTTTTATTACCTGTTCATCAGTTGCATCCTTTTGAGAATAACGGATATTATCCATAATTGTACCAGTAAAAAGGCAAGTATCTTGTAGTACTACTGAAAAACATTGTCTAAGGCTACTTCTTTTCAAATTAGTAATTGGTTCATTATCAATTAAGATTTTCCCACTATCTGCATCATAAAAACGTGTTAGTAGATTTACAATAGTAGTTTTTCCTGCACCAGTCTCCCCTACTAAAGCCACTGTTTCTCCTGCTTTCACCTTAAAACTTATGTCCTTTAATATAGGAGTTGACTTATTATATGAAAAGCAAACATCTTCAAAAACAACCTCTCCATTTGGTGTTTCAATGTCAATGGCATTATCTACATCTGCACTTTCCTCTTCGCTATCTAAAATTTCAAAAACACGTTCTGCCCCAGCAAGTGCAGACTGAATTGTATTAAACATGCCGGCAACAGAATTAAGAGGCTGTGAGAATTGTTTTGAATAACTCATAAAACTAACTACGGTACCAACTGAAAGACCATATCCAACTGATAATACTCCACCTACAATTGCCACAACTGCAAAAATAAAATTATTGATAACATTCATAAGAGGCATCATATATCCAGACCATATTTGAGCCTTAGTACTGCTTGCATAAAGTTTTTCGTTAATATCTGAAAACTGCTTTAAAATGTCCTGTTGCTTATCAAAAGCCTTTACCATTTTTAATCCAAGTATGTTTTCCTCAATTACTCCATTAAGAGATCCAAGACTTCTCTGCTGATCTAAAAAGTAAGCACGGCTATGAGAAGCAATCATTTTTGTAAGCATTGTCACAAGAGGAATACATAATAATACCACAATTGTAAGGGGCACATTTAGTACTATCATAACTGCAAAAGAACCTATTAATGTTAAAATGCTCGATATTAGCTGGGTTGTTGTCTGCGCTATAGTAGAACTAATATTATCCACATCATTTGTAATTCTACTCATAGTATCACCATGTGAACGAGTATCGTAAAATTTAAGCGGAAGCTTCTGCATCTTTTGAAAAAATTCAGTACGTATTACAAGTACAAGCTTTTGTGATACCTTAAGCATAATAACTCCATTAACAGATGATATAAGCCAATTTACAACATGTAATGTAATAATTATAAGTAAAAGCTCTGTGAGCATTTTTGTATCTATTGTCTTAGTTTCAAATTTAAAGGTATTAAAGGTTTTTCCTATAAAATAAGGAATAGCCACTGAAATTAATGATGAAAAAATTGTAAGCACCATAGCTGCAAAGATTGTTTTTGCAAAGCGCATATAAAGCTTTACGATACGCAATAATGTTCCTTTAGTATTTTTAGGTTTTGCAGTTGGTGCAAACCTATTGCTAGCTCTTCCCACTGACTTGCTTCCAATAGAAGGTATCTTAGGCTGAGCTTTAGAAAAATGTTCCCCCATATTTTTTATGCCTCCTTGCTGCTTTCTATTTGCGTTTTATAGATATCCTTATATATTTCACAACTTTTCATAAGCTCATCATGAGTACCATATCCAACTTTAACTCCATTATCCATTACTAAAATCTTATCAGCAAACATAGCTGTTCCACATCTTTGAGTAATTGTAATTATTGTTTGATTTCTTTTTTTAGAGTTTAAACTTTCACGAACCTTTGCTTCAGTCACTGCATCAAGTGCACTTGTTGCATCATCTAAAATAAGTATTGAAGAGTCACTCTTAAGCATTCCACGCGCTATTGAAATACGCTGCTTTTGTCCCCCTGATACATTTACTCCTGCACTTCCTAAGAGACTTTCATATCCATCCTGCATTTTCTTTATAAAATCAGCTTGTGCATTACTTGCTACTTCATCAATCATTTCATCTGTGGCCTTTCTATTTCCCCACTTGATATTTTCAGCAACAGAGCCTGAGAAAAGCATTGGTTTTTGAGGCACAATTGCAGTATTATCTCTAACTGAATCAATGCTTAATTCTTTAATATTATAACTATTAACTAAAATTTCCCCACTGTTTACATCATAAAATCTTAAAAGCAGCCAAGCAATTGTTGATTTACCACTTCCTGTAGGTCCAATGATTGCTAAACTTTGTCCATTACCAATAGAAAATGATAAATCTTTTAATGCAGGTACACCACTGCCATTAGGATATGCAAAAGTGACATTCTTAAATTCAATATCACCATTTAATTTTTTAACTTCACCACTGTGAATAAAATCTTCATCGGAATCCAATACTTCTTTAACTCGTGCAGTCGATGCTTTTGTTCTTACGAAAGTATTAAATATATTGGTTATCATTATTAATGATGTTAAAATTTGAGCCATATAAATTGTAAAGGCCGAAATATCTCCAGGACTTGCTAGGTTTAAAGAAAACATCTTACTTCCGATGAAAATTACAATCACTGTACCAATTCCAACAGCAAGTGTCATAAGAGGTGATACAAAAGTGATAATCATCTGAGAAGATACTCCCTTCTCCATTAAATTAGAGTTTGCATTTTCAAACTTATTGATTTCTTTATCATAGGTTCCAAAGGCCTTTACTAAACGTACTCCAATAAGATACTCCTGAACAACAGAATTTACCTTGTCCATAGCTTTTTGTAACTCATAAAAACGTGGATAACTTAGTTTCATACTGACTATAATTAAGACAGCAACTATTGCAACAACACCATAAATAATTATGCTCAATCTAAAATTTAGCAGGGTGGCAAGTACAATACTGCCTATACATGTAATCGGTGCTTTTAAGAAAATCCTCATGATTCCATTGACAAAAAGTACAAGCTGAGATGTATCATTTGTCATCCTTGTAATAAGTGAACCACTTTCAATTTTATCTGCACTTACTTCTGAGAAATGCATAATTTTCTCAAACAAATCATAGCGCAAATCGGCTCCCATATGCTGCGATACCTTGGTTGCTAAAATATTTCTTGTAACTGCAAAGCATGCTCCAATGCCTGTGACCACGAGCATAAGTGTCCCCCAATAATACACTTTCGAAAGTGATCCCTGCTCAATTCCTGTGTTAATTATATTTGACATAAGTGTAGGACTTAGCAAATCACAAATAGCTTCAGATATAACACAAAAAACAGCTATCAAAAACGGGAATTTATATTTTTCAAAGTACTTACTATATAATTTCATAATTTGTTGTCCTTTCTTTCCTTCATAGCCTAATTTCATATAGTATTATAATCTTTTCCTTTAAGAAAAGCTATAAAATATAGTTTACATACATTTACAAATTGGATTAACGACAAAAAAACTGCTACAGAATGCTTTTAAAAAATCATTCTGTAGCAGCTTTAACTAAAATTCTCCTGCCAATACATATTAAATATTTTTAATTATTAGTTTGAGAATTCTTGTGTTCCCATGTATTTACCATTACCATTGATTACTCCTATACCAACTTTAGAGTATGAAGCATTCATCATATTTGCTCTATGTCCTGGTGAATTCCACCATTGATTGAATAATTCAACCGGATCATTAGTATTATATGCAATATTTTCTCCTGCTGAAGTATATTTATATCCAATTGTTTGTAACCAGTTTGTCCACTTAGTTCCATCTGGATTTGTGTGATCAAAAAAGTTATTTTGTATCATATCATTACTTTTATATCTTGCTACCTGTACTAAAGTGTTATCTATAGTTAAAGGTTTAATCCCTGCTTCACTTCTTTTTTGATTCATTAATTCAAGAATCTTTTGTTCGGCAGCAGCTTGTACATTTATTGAATAATTTGCTGGCAGCTTAGGTAACCCCTGTACATCTGCTGAATCTGTACTTGTAGAAGTATTATTTGTGCCTTGAGCTTGTCTATTATTTAAATTTAAAAAATTATTTGCAAGTGTATTATAATTAGTATTTGAATCAATTGTTGCTGCAGATACTCCTAATGATGAGAAACTACTCACTGTGGTAGCTGCAATAACTGCGGTTACTATTTTTCTTAATACATTTTTCTTCATTAGTTTTTCTCCTTCTATATGTTTTATTTGCCTTCTTGATTACTCATTAGATATTATTTAAATGTTTTCTGTTTTCAAGAGAGGTCATGTCTCTATACTAACATCTTTTCGACATTATTCAACATGAAATTTCGTTTCTAACTTTATTTAATCGATATTAGCTTAGAATCTCTTGAGTATGTTCTTTTATGTTCCTTTATGCTTAATGATGTTGTTAGGTCTCATAAACTACAACGGCTAAACCCCTTAATTTTTTATTATAAAATATCTATATTTGTGCCAGCCAATCAATTTTTAAAATCGCCATTTCATATAAGTTCCAATCTCCCCCAGCGTATTTTCTCACATTTTCTATTAATTTTTCTTTTTTAAACCCTGAACCCTCATAACATTTAATTGCATTTTCATTAAAGTCAAATACTCCAAGTGTTACCTTTTCAAATTTCATCTCCTCAAAAGCAATTCGTAGTATTTCTTTTAGTACGTTATTTCCTACGCCTTTCCCCCTATTAACTTCTTCACCTATTAAAAATCTGCATACTCTACCGACTTTATTATCTTTATCAACTTCCCTTAATTCAATAGTTCCAATAATATCATTTGTGCTGACCATTTGTATTTTATAAACTCGGATATTACTATTACTATTTTTAACTTCATTTAATAAATAACTTTCAATTTGCGTAGTTGTTAAAGGGTAATTATACTTAGGTCCAGCCCACTGTAACAAAAAATCTGCAGTTTTATCTAAATTCCATTCTACGATTTTATTTATATCTTCTTTCTCTAATAAATTTAATTTTATCATATCAATGCCCCATTTCTATTCTTTCTGATATTACTATACATCATTACCTTAGGTAAGAGTCAATTATTAAAATAATAAATAATCCCCTCTAATCCAAAAGCTTATTTCTAATTAAAATTTAATGGATTAGAGAGGATTTTTAATTGGACTTATAACTTACAACTGGTATTTTATCGGTTGCGAAAAAACTCAACCTGTTTATAGTTCATACCATTTAGGGGTATCCTGTGAGCAATTGGCAATTTACAAGTAATAGATCAAGTTTATGATTCGTTTATTTACATATCTATGCTTGTTCCACCTTGAGCTACTTCTTGCTCACTCTTATATGCTAAAGCATCTTGTCTCTTGAAGAATGGAAGATATATAAAGAATGATATTGCTAATACAACTAATTGTAATAAACCTGTTCTAAATCCACCAGTTAAAAATCCTGAAATTGGTGCTGGTGTTGTCCATGGAACTTGAATTGCACTAAATGGTGGAACAAGTCCTGATAAAATTGCAAAATAAGAAATTATACCTGATATTGTTGGTGTAATTATAAAAGGTACTGCCATGAATGGATTCATTACTATTGGTGTACCAAATGTAATTGGTTCATTTATATTAAATATTCCTGGCACTATACCTAATTTACCTAATTGTTTATACTGAGCTGATTTTGCTAAGAATAAGTAACATAAAACAAGTCCTATTGTCATACCTGAACCAGTTACTGTCATAAGTTGATCTAAAAATGATTGTGTTACTACATGAGCTCCATTTGCTATTGTAAGTGCTTTTCCACTATTAACTATAGCTTGATTTTCTAATCCATTTGATTGTAATATTCCTGACATAACTCCACTTACAATTGTTGCCCCATGAACACCAAACCACCAGAAGAATGGAATTGATAATCCCATGAATATTACTCCACCTAAAGAATCTGTCATACCTTGTAATGGTGTTTGAAGTACTTTGTATATAAATTCAATTACAGATGTCTTTAATCCAAAGTTAAATATTGCCCAAATTACAGTTGTACAAACAACAATAACTGCTGCTGGTATTAAGGCTGCGAATGAATTTGCAACACCTTGTGGCACACCGTCTGGCATTTTAATTGTAATATTTCTCTTCATAAACCATGAGTATGATGCCCCTACAATTAATCCAATAATAATTGCTGAAACCATACCTTTACCACCACACCATGTGTCTACTGGTAAAACTCCTCCAACAACTTCTCCACCCTTAGTTGTTACAGTGTTAGGTGTAGTTAAACAAAATACTACAAATGAAATAACCCCTGCTGATAAAGGCTCGTGGCCTTCATTTCTAGCGTAAACATATGCTATTCCTATTCCAGCAACTATTGCAATCACGTTAAAAGTTGCTGAATTTGCTTTAAATAATGGAGCAGTCCAATCTGCGCCAAATACACTTGCAATTGCATCATTTAAAGGCTGATACGGTAATTGAGCAAGTAATAGCATTAAGGAACCTATCATTGTTAATGGCAATGTGTATAAAATACCGTCTTTTAACGCAATAACACCTTTTAAATTAACAAACTTCATAATAATAGGTATTACTTTTTCATTCATAGTTTCTTTTAATGATGACATAATAATTCCTCCCTAGACAAAAAATTATACGTTAGCTATAATTTAAATGTAATAATAAATTTTCAAATCTTCATATAACTTAATATTTGGCGTTTTTAAGTTTATATGGAGATTTGTTACCAGAAATAATTTCTTCTAAAGGCGCTCACCCCTTTCCTCTATAGATATCTACGGATATGCCATCATTAGTTCCTTCAAAAGTCTTTCCTTCAATTTTAGAAAATACATATCAATTGAAAATTCCTTTTCTATTCTCATTCCATACATCTTCTACTTAATATGCTACCTAGGTTTTTCAAATAAAGATTTTTCGTAAAGCTTCATAATTCAAATTGCCCCATTTGTGTAACTAATCATGATATAATTTTTTTATTTTCCAGCTACTTTTAACGCAAAATCTAATACTTTTCCGCCATTCATCATTCCATAATCAACCATTGGTATTACATCAACTGGAACCCCTTTTGGTTCACATACTTTTTTTGCTTTCTGTAATGTATAAGCAACTTGTGGCCCAAGCAATGCAACATCTACATTATCCAAATGCTTGTCCATTTGATTTTCTGGAAAAGCTTCAATATCAGCTTCTATTCCCTTAGTCTTTGCTGCCTCTTTCATTTTGCTAACCAAAAGACTTGTTGACATTCCTGCTGCACAAAATAATCTAATTTTTACCATAATTTATTCCTCCCTTAAAATAAATAATAATCTTTATGCTAAAATTTCATTCTTATTAAATCAGCATTTTATATTTTTAAATCCTCTCTCTAAATTCATTGGTATGAATTTATTATATACCAATAAATTATTCTTGTAAAGGATTTCTTGTAATATATTTCCACAGATTTTAAACATAATACATTGAGTTAATTTATGAACTAATACATCATGTATTAAATGTACTTCTTTCATTTAATAGCAATAAAATTCTTCATTACTTATTAATTATAAATAATGAAGAATTCTATTAATTATTCCTTATATTCATTAATTTTTCCCCTATAAAAAGACTTCATGAAACTATACATCATGAAGTCTTGCTATTTCTTAAATAAATATTCTATTTTTATCATACGTCTTATTCATTAAACTGCAACTTTTATGTAAGGTATCAGTTTTTATGCAAACTAAATTATGAATAAATTAATTCCTAGTGATTGCTTGTTAGGCTTATTATTTTCATCTTACTATAATTATATTTTTCTAAAGATACATCAAATACTATTCCGCTACTTAAAAATACTGTATTATTTATTATTAAGGTTGGATCATCTTTCTTTAAATTTAAAAGTTCTGCTTCTTCTTCATTTAACTTTTCACAGCTTATAACCCTATCTGCAAATCCAATTTTTAACTTCAAGTCATTTATAACATAGCTAAATATAGATTTACTACATATCTCTTCGTTTAAATATGGAATTATCTCCTTATTGTAATACGATTCTTCTATCTCCATTGGTTCACCATTTAAATATCTTACACGCTTAACATAATATAACTTAGTATTAACATTACATCTCATTTTACTTGCAAGCTCTTCATCTGCATCAATTAAAGATAATTCTAATACTTTACTCTTTAGCTTATTATTTGAATAAGTTTTAGTTAACCCATTCATTTCTCTAATATCCATACAGCCTTCTCTAGAAAAATCTCTTAAAAATATCCCGCTGCCTTGAACTCTATATATATAACCCTTAGTAACTAAAATATCTATTGCTTTTCTTACAGTATTTTTGCTTACATTTAACCTTGTAATAAGTTCTTCCTCCGTAGGAAGCTTCTTATTAGAATCATATTTCCCCTCTAAGATTTCTTTTTCTAATATATTCACAATTGTTTCATATTTTTTTTGCATTTTACAGCTACCTCTCCAAAAAATTAACTACTTATCTATTAATATAACAAATTTTTATAGTTTTATCAAAGTATAATCCTCTACTAAACCCTTACCATAAAAATAAAAGCCTTCTTTCCTCCTTATAACTATCTAATATTTCAACAAATTCTATTTATTATTAAAAGATCCAAACGCCTAAAATTTCTTATAAACGTTTGGACCCTTCATTTAAAATATTTAATTATATATTGAAAATTGTTAATTTTGGGGCATTTTAATTCATTTCAGCCTATACTTATCAAGTGGATATATGAGCCACTTAACATCTATAAACCGAATTTAAGCTTGTATACCACCGTCATGACCTGCACTTTCACCTGCATAAGCCATAGCATCTGCCTTCTTAAAGAATGGAAGGTATATAAATGTTGCTATTACTAACATAACGATTTGCATTATTGAATATTTAAACCCACCAATTAAGAATCCTGAAATTATAGGTGGTGTTGTCCATGGTGGCATAAGTCCACCCATTGGAGCAAGTATACCTGAAGCTATTGCTCCATAGAATAACAATCCATTTATTACTGGTACGAATATGAATGGTAATGCCATAATTGGATTCATTACTATTGGAGTACCAAATAAAATTGGTTCATTTATATTAAATAATCCTGGTAATAATGATAGTTTACCCAATTGCTTATATTGTGCAGATTTTGCAATAAACAACATACAGATAACTAATCCTATAGTTTCCCCTGAACCTGTCATACTTATAAAATTATCAACAAATTGTTGAGTTACTATATGTGCTCCATTTGCTAATGAAAGCTTTCCTGCTGCTTGAAGCGTTGCATTATCCATAGTATTTGCTGTCAATATACCAGTCATAATACCACTTACAACATTTGCACCATGCACACCAAAGAACCATAAGAAAGGTATAAAGAAAGCAATTCCTATAACTCCAAGAGGAGAGTCTGATAAACCTTGTAATGGTGTTTGAATAACTTTGTATACCCACTCAATCATTGTTGTACCACTAACTTTGAATATTATATAGATAACATCAGCACCTATAAACATTACTGCCGCTGGAATAATAGCTGAGAAAGCATTAACAACACCTGTTGGAACACCTTCTGGCATCTTAATTCTGATATCTTTTTTCATAAACCATGAATAAATTGCTCCAACTACTATACCAATTACTATAGCTGCAATCATTCCTTTACCACCAGTCCAGTCTATTGGAAGTACGTTCCCTACTTTGACTGGATCAACATCTTTTGATGCCACAAACATAGTCCAGTTTGGAGTTGTAATTATAAATACAACTAATGCAGTTATACCTGCAGACAAAGGTTCATGTCCCTCATTTTTGGCATATGTATATGCTATACCAATAACCGAAACTACTGCCATAATATTCATTGTTGCACCTTGAACTTTAAACAATGGCTCAGTCCAATCAGCTCCGAACATAGAAGCAAAAAGGTTAGTAACTGTTACTGAAGGGAAACAAGCTACCAGTAAGAATATTGAACCTATAATGTTCAATGGAAGACAAAACAATATACCATCTTTTAATGCTTGAATACCTTTAAGATTGACAAATTTCATAACCGCCGGTACGACTTTTTCGTTAAGCGTGTTACCTAATGACATAATAATTCCCCCTTTTTATCAATTAAATAAAATGTTTGTATATTACTTAAAGTTTCAAACCTCCATACATATTTAACCTAAAAGTTATAAATTATATGGAGATTTATTAACTAATAAGTCGTAGTTTATAACTTTTCTCCTCTTTCTTCTATCACTTGTTTGTACCAGTATCCTGATAATTTTATTTTCCTATTTAAATTATTTTTATGGTCTACATATATAAATCCGTATTGTTTTTTATATCCATTTAGCCAGCTTAATAAGTCCATAGCAGACCATGCATAATAACCTTTTACATTTATATTTTTCTTAATTGCTTTTTTCAATGCTTTTAAATGAGCTTCAATATATTTAATTCTTGGAATATCCACTACTTCATCCTCAATGATAGGATCTTCATCTCCTAAACCATTTTCAGTAATGTATATTTTAATATCTCCATAATTTTTCTTCAAAATTTCTAATCCCTCTAAAAATGCATCTGGCGCTATTTCCCAGCCCCATTTAGTATACGTCTTATCTTTCATCCTTACTGTTTTATAGACTTTATCAAAAGATGGATTTCCCGGTGCTCCAGTAGCTGCTTCTCTTGTCATTTCTACTTCCTCAAAAGAATCATTTTTCATAACCCTTTGAGGTTGGTAATAATTTAACCCTATAAAGTCATTTTGAGGTGCTGACTCCTTAATTAAATTAAGTTCCTCTTCTGTCCAATTTGGAATATATCCTTTTTCCTCCAATTGCTTAATTACATATTCAGGATATCTTCCTTTCAATATAGGATCATAGAACCAATGAAGGTCATATTGATTTGCATGATATGCAGCTTGTACATTTTCTTTCTTTTGATCAATACTAAAGGCAGGTGAAAATACGTGAGTGATACCAATTTCTCCAAATTGTCTTAACCTTTTATAAGCTACAACAGATCCCGCATGAGCAACAAATACATTATGAATTGCCTCAAAATATTTTTTAGGATCATCTTTAATGCCAGGTGGGTGAGTACCTTTCAAATAACCATGTGCAGTAAACACAACGGTTTCATTGAATGTAATCCAATGCTTCACTCTATCTCCAAAAGCTTTAAAACATACATTTGCATACTTAACAAAAGCGTCTGCAGTTTTCTTGTTAATCCAACCTCCTTGCTCTTCTAATTTCTGAGGCATGTCCCAATGATATAATGTAACAAATGGCACAATCCCATACTTTAAACATTCATCTATTAGATTATTATAAAAATCTAATCCTTTTTGATTTACTTCTCCATCTCCATCCGGAATAATTCTTGCCCAAGAGATTGAAAATCTATATGATTCCAATCCAATTTCAGCCATAAGTTTTACATCTTCCTTATATCTATGATAATGATCTACCGCTATATCTCCATTCGTCCCTTCAAAAGTCTTTCCTTCAATTTTAGAAAATACATCCCAATTAGAAACTCCTTTTCCGTCAATATTCCATGCACCTTCTACTTGATAGGCTGCCGACGCTGCTCCAAAGAAAAAGCCTTTAGGAAATTTCATACCTTAAATTCCTCCTTATGTGTAATTAACTCTACGTCAAGTTTGCTATTTTCCCGCCACTTTTAATGCGAAATCTAATACTTTTCCACCATTCATCATTCCGTAATCAACCATTGGTATTACGTCAATTGGAACTCCTTTTGATTCACATATTTTTTTTGCTTTTGGCAATGTATAAGCAACTTGTGGTCCAAGTAGTGCAACATCCACACCATCTAAATTTTTATCCATTTGACTTTCTGGAAAAGCCTCAATATCTGCTTCTACTCCCTTTGACTTTGCTGCTTCTTTCATTTTACTAACTAAAAGACTTGTTGACATTCCTGCTGCACAAAATAATCTAATTTTTATCATAATTTATTCCTCCTTAAAATACACAGTAATCTTTTATAATGAAATTTTAGTTTTTGTTAATTAATGTATTTACAACTTTTCTAAGTTCAATTATCTGCTCTATTAAATTTTTTTCTGTTATTGCTGTCATTAAATGATCTTGAGCATGTACAAATAAAACTGATAATTCTATTTTATCTCCACCAGCTTCTTTTTGAAGAAACATTGTTTGTCCCTCATGAGCTTTTGTCAAAGCATCATTTGCTAATTGTAATTCTGCATCTGCTTCAACATACTTTCCTTCATTTACATTGTTAAGAGCCATATAAGAATGATTTTTACAATCTCCAGCATTGATTATAATATTCATAATTGCCATTTCCAATTCGTCCATATTAAATCCCTCATTTCATATATATTGAAATTTATTATTATGTTTTAAATTCATTGGTATGAATTTATTATATACCAACAAATTTATATTGTAAATGATTTCTTATAATATATTTACAAAAAAATGTGCCATACTAAATTAATTTTTAAATCACTCTAGTACGACACATCTAGTCGTATTTCTTATATTTAATTTTCTACTTAAATTTAAAAGCTACATCCATCATTGATTATAAATACTCTTATCCATCCAATCTTTTTATAAAATTAAAAGGCACCACATTATTTTTAAAAAACATGGCACCTTTCAATTTAGCATCAAAAAACATATATAATATATTAACAAAGTGGTTCTACTGTTACATTTGAACTGCTACTAGGAGTAGGCAAATCTATCACTTCTCCTCCTGAATTTACATCTGGTACAGGTAATGGCTGTAATACTTTTGGCTGTTCTTTATCTTTTGCTGCCTTATCCTTAGAATTATCATCTGCATCAGGCGAAACTTCTCTTGCTGAATCATCACTTTTAGGTATTGTACCAATTTGTATATTACTATCTTTTCCTTTTATATTCGGCACATAAGCTTTGTAAATTGACTTAGTAGTTTCCTTGTTATCCTTTTGAGCCTTATTATATAAATTTACTGATGTTAATGAAATCAAGCTAACTGCTGTAACAAGCATAATTGTTACTACATAATGTTTTAATTTCATATTAATTACCTCTTCCCTTATATTCATAAGTATTTTAATCATTATCCATATTATAACACATTTTACTTATACAGCATATTTTGTTCTTTCCACTCTTCCTTTAATAATCTATATTCTACTCTATCATATAATTTAAAATTTAATAAAACATGCTTTTTTAGCTCGGCCTCTTTTATCATCCCAGCTTTTTTCATCACTCGTTCCGAGCCAACATTTTCTTTTATGCATCCTGTTTCAATTTTAATGACCCTATCTTGAGTGAAAGCATAATTAATTACTGCTTTTACTGCCTCTGTTACAAAGCCATTCCCCCAATAAACTTGAGATGTAAAATATCCTAAGTTTACAATTCTCCCTTCAGCACAGTCTGCTGTTACAGTATATCCAATGTCACCAACATATTCATTAGTTTCTCTGATTATTATTGCAAAAAAATATTTTGTTCTATTTTCTAATTTAGATTCCTTAATAGCCTCATAAAGATTTTCTTTTGATTCCTCTAAAGTACTCGTCCTTATTTCTGGCATGTAATGCATTGCTTCATTATTTGAAAGCAGCTTATGCATTTGAGCAAGATCCTCGTTAACATGATCTCTTATAAGCAATCTGTCTGTGATTATATTCACCATTATAAAATCCTCCGCTGTTACTTTTATTAATTTAACCCTATTCTTGTTTTACTTACCATATAATATTATAATATTGTTAATCTTATCCATCAATTATATTTTTAGTAAGGAGAGTACTTTATGAATAAATTGGAGTTTTTAGGCAGAGGTTCAGGATATAATGTTACAGAAAGCAATACTTCCGCTTTTTTGAGGAAGGCTGATGCATTACTATTAATTGATTGTGGCGAATCTGTTTTTGAAAAAATTGTAACTAAAGATTTAATCAATGGAATAAAAAATGTACATGTTCTAATTACCCATATGCATTCAGATCATATAGGTTCTTTAGGTAGTTTTGTAGGTTACTGCTACTGGAAATCAAAAATCAAAGTAAATATTTATTTTTCTGAAAAAGAGAAAATAGGGGAATTTTTAAAGCTCACAGGTGCTGTTGAAAATGAAAGTTTTACTTTACATGATATAAATAATACAAGGATTGATGAGTTAAACTTAACCATTAGTGCTTTACCAACTAAACACACAAAGACAGTTAATGCATATTCTTACATATTAAAATTCGATTCTGGAAATGATATTTTCTACAGTGGAGATACTTGTGAAACTAATTTGGATATTATTCCTTTTTTAAAAGCAAGGAATTTAATATATCACGATACATGTTTAAATGATTGTGAAGGTAATGTTCATACATCACTGCGGGTTTTAAGTGAAAAAATTCCTTATGAATATAGAAAACAAGTCTACTGTATCCATATTGATGGTGAAAGTTTTATAGAAAAAGCTGTAGCAGAAGGATTTAACGTGGTAGATATAATTTAACATTATATCGCAATTACAGATTTTTTATTAAAGAACTTAATGCTTGGCATTCTTCCCTTAAAGCGGAAGAAAATGTATATCATAATATTTATCACTGGTAGAAGGACTTTGTCTCATTGTGCCGTCATAGACATAGCACACTTTTATACTTGATACATTCCCAGCAAAAACCAATATATCCAGTCTATATATTGGTTTTAGGTAGAAGAGATATGCTGTAAATAATATTAAAGCTTCCGAAGCATATCCCTTCCTTAAATATGAAACTTCAAAATTAATTTATATCAACATAATAGAATTCGTTATTATGCCACTTAATAAATTTTTCTAAATCATTATATGAAACTCCTATTGTTGCTGTATTTACATTAGGATGGAAATTTACAATACTCGCATCTATTAAATCCCTATCAACTAAGACAATAACTTCACTATTAATATCATTTATCAAACCAAAGGGAGTAACAGATCCCGGCTTAAGACCTAAATATTTAAATAACCTTTCTTCAGATGCAAATGATAATTTAGTGCTTTCTATCTGTTTCTCTAATAACTTTAAGTCAGCCCTTTTACTATCATCTAAAAGTACAAGATAATGAATATCGCCTTTTCTGTTTCTTATAAAAAGATTTTTACAATGAGCTCCTGGAATTGAAATTTCTAGTTTATTTGCCTCATTAACAGTATATATTGCTTCATGTTCATATCTAGTATATTTTATTTCTAATGAATCTAATATGTCATATAATTTTTGTTCTATTATATTAATCATATGTACTACCTCCCCAATTATAATAAGCTATTGATTATATATGTTCTAATTAATTATTAACACTAAATGCTTAAGTCAATTGTACCTTTTAAATTTTTAATTGCAACATATATCATAAAAACCCTCCCTTGCAGCTTTAAGGAAGAGTTTATGTAATACATTATATAATTCTATACCTTTGCAAAGCAATAATAAATCGTCATAATTTTAACGCAATTAGATCATTCTTACAATCTCCACAAATATCTAATCCTTTAAATTTAGTGATATTAGCCATATTTCCACAAAAAGTGCATCCTGGTGAATACTTTTTTAATACTATTTCTTTTTCATCCTTAAAAATTTCTAATGAATCACCTTCAGCAATAAATAGTAATTCTCTTGTTTCTTTTGGGACTACCACTCTTCCAAGTTCATCAATTTTTCTCACAATTCCAGCTGACTTCATTTCCACTTCCTCCTAAATTAGTTATGTCTTTGCAATATTATTATTGAAAGATAATCTTTTTAATTACATTTTCAATATATGAAATCATTTCTAAACCATAGATTAAAATTTTTCTAATATATTGTAATAAAATGCGAAATATATTCCAAACCCTTCCCTTAATATCACAAATATGATTTATTGTAGCATATTTTTCCAACTAATTCTATAATTTCCAAATAAAAAAATATCGTAAAATTCAATTTATTGAATAATACGATACTAATTTTTTATAATTTATGATTCAAAACCACTTATCTTTTTTAAGAAGTAAGACTACTCCAATGAATACAGTTGGAATAAATATCATCCCGAATACTATCCAAAATGCAAATTCATATTCATGCATGGGAATACCTTGTACATTCATGGAAAAAAGTCCACTTACCAAAGTCATTGGTAAGATTGCAACTTGAATTATGGTAAAGGTACGCATAAGTCCATTCATTGTATGATTAGTAAGTGATGCAAATGTGCTATCCGCAGATTCTATAACTTCCTTATAATTTTCGAGCATGTCCCATATTTTCTCTATTTTATCCGTAATATCATCAAAATAAATGTCCATATCCTCAGGAAGATATTTGGTAATAACTTTCTCTAAAGTTATTATAACTGGTCTTAAAGGCTTAATTACACTTCTGTAATTTATTATCTGCATCTTAGTCCTTGAAATAGCTTCAAGCATTGCCTTAGAACGAGTAGTAAATACTTCTTTGTTTATTTCATTAACCATGTTTCCTATCTTATCAAGCATTGGAAAACAGTAGTCAAATAATGACTTAGTTATCTCATAGAGTAGTAATGCAGAACCTTCTCTCATGTATTCTTCACGTGCCTCTTCACTAGAATGACATTTTTCAGCCAAATCAACTAATGGCTTAAGCTCACCTTCATGAAGTGTTACTAAATAATCATGGCCAATAAATATATCTATTTCCTCAGATTCTATCCTTGTAAATTCTTTCTTATACCTTGGAAGGTGAAGCACTATAAAACTGTAATCTTCATAAGTATCTATCTTTGACCTTTGATGTTCAGTCATACAGTCTTCTAAAAGAAGTTCATGGAAATCATACATTTCTTCTAACATCTCAATTTCCTTATTGGTAGGCTTCGTAATGTCAATCCATTTTAGTCCATTAAATTCGATTATCCTCACTTGCGCATCTAATCTCCTTAAAACTATAGGCTGCTTTCTTTCATTCCTAAATGGTAATGCAAACATAATAATTTCCTCCAATCACAGGGAGGAAATAAAGTCAGCTAAAATGAGCAGTAAAACTTAGATCCTCCCTTTTCAATATTAAATTTTTATAAAATTGCTGGGCCAGATAGTCGTCCACTCAGATTCACCACCTTTTTTATCTCATATACTAAATTTATTAAAATATTTATGTGCCTAATAAAGTATAATAATATTTATACTATTATACAAGTCACAATCTGTTAACTTTCATAAATACTTTTATATAATAAAAATAAGTGCAAATTCTAACCTACTTATTCCCAGTTTAATATTTGCACTTATACATGAATTCACTTATAATTTTTTCTTATATATTCAATCCATCTGTTTTCTATTTGCTTCTCTTTTATACCAAAAATACCTGTGAAATCATCTGGAGCTTTTATTAAATTATATAGCTTATTATAACCATACTCTTTAATTATAAATTCTGCTATAGTGTATGAATATTGATAGCCATCTCGTTTAAAAAACATATAAAAATCCTCTCCAGTATCTAATTCCTTGAATACAGGAAGTGTATTATTCATTAATCCATTCTTAACTGTTCTCCTTATCCAGTTTTGATCATTGTCCTTGGCTTCATAACAGGCTATTCCTTCATTTAACCATCGTGGAATATTATTATTATTTATTTTATTTACTATAATATGAACAAATTCATGAACCGCTGTATTTAAAACATTGTTAAAATCTGAGCTTGGTGGTGGATTTAATGGTGATGCTATTATAATCTTACCTTTTCCAAGCCCTCCCCTTATCCAATCAGGTGCATCCGAAAGTCCCAAAGCACTATGAAGTCTTTTCATATCATGATGAATCTCAATAATAACTTTTTCATCAATTTGCTGATTTAAATTAGTTGTAATTCTATTATAATTATCTTCTAGCACCTTTGAAACCTTCTCTATACATGGCATATCCTCTTCTGTATGATTTATTATAAAATGCTTAATTTCTTTTCTTAAATTTAATTTGTAATCTTCATCTAAAGTTTTTGTATACCTGACTTGATCTCTATTATCTATAAAAACCCTATCAACCATCTTAAATCCAGCGTATTCATAAAACTTTCGAAGCCTTGGCCTGAAAGTTCCACAATTAAGTCTTAAAGAATTTACTCCTTGTTTTTTGCATAGTTCTTCTGCCGATTCAATTATCTTTCCCCCATATCCCATTTTGCTATATTCTCTTCTAATAGCCAACTTATGTAAGATGCCACATTCATACTTTTTAAGTTCCTTCCAGAAAAGTGGATCATACCACTGCAAAATGTATACTCCAATTAAATTCCCATTATCATAACATAATTTCATTTCATTGATGTCATATTTTTTTAGCAGCTCGTAAGGTGTTAAATTTTCTATTTTCCACATAGTTTGTCCTATTGATTCAAGCCATTTTTCTGCTTCTGTTAACACTTTAGAAAATACTTCTATGTTACTTTTATCTACATTGATAATTTCCATCCCTAACTCTCCCATGCTCTGTTATTTTTCCTTAATTAATTTCTTTTTCTAACTCATATAAATTAGAAAGCACTTTATATCTATTCTTATTGGTTATTTTATTTTTGAGTAATAATAATTTATTTCTATTAAGTAAAATAGCATTAATACCTAGCTTGCATGCCCCCTCACAATTACTAGGGTTATCATCTATAAACAAAGCTTCTTCTGGTTTTACATTTAATTCAGAAAGCGCACTTTTATACATTAGTTCATGAGGCTTAGTTACTCCTTTCACAGAAGAAATGACAAATGAAGAAAAATAATCTCGTAGTTTAACTTGCCTAAACACATTTTCTAAAGATGGCCAGGCATCCGATACTACTGCCAGTTTATATTTCTTACTCAGTCTTGGTATCACCTCAAAAACATCACTATAAAATTCATATTTATCATAATTGAATACCAAATCCTTGGCTAGCAGTTGTATCTTTTCTAAGCTTAACTGTAATTGTGGTAATTCCATAGAAAATATATTGAAAAATTCTAGAAAGTGCTTATACTCTTCTTCTTCCGTAGTGATTAATTTTTGTTCATCTATGTATTTCCCTGCTTTTTCAAATGCATTATTTCTATCAGAAGAACTGATTTCTTTATACTCTTGTGGATTAATATATTCAAAAAACTTTGGAGAAATAAACCACTTCCCTGATCTTGGTCCATTTAAAACTCTGCCTGAATCAAATAAAATCGCTTTTATATTTTTATACTCTGTTAAACTAGACACTATTTACGCCTCCTCATAAAATCTCATCAATCTTATTTAAATATATGGTTATTATAGCATATTTTGTAATAACAGTATTGGAATAAAACGCTTTTAATGATGATAAAAAGTTAGGCACATGAAAGAAAATAATAGACCAAAGATGAGACGCATATTTTGCATTAGGTAAGGAAGCAAATTCTCTGCTTCTAGCGGGTCTATTAGTAAAATTTGCTGACGCATATTACACAAAACAGGCAAGCATACTGGTCTGTTATTTTTTTGATTGTGCCTTATTAAATTTAAGCAAAAAAATAAAGGTAAATTAAGCATTTCTACTCAATTTACCTTTACTCATGATATATGAAAATCACTCACATATACTATATATTTCCTGTATAATCAGCCTTTAAAAACATGTTAGCTTCTTTTGTTCTTCTTTTATATAATCCTGCAAGTGTTTGTCCTTCTGCTTTACTCCAAGCTTGAAAATCCAAGGTAATTATATTACCATCTCTAACACCTGCACATACGTTTTTAAACAACGTAGATCCTAATACTCCAGCTGTGCCAACATTATAGCTCATTGATACTAAAGCATCAAATTCATTTTGTGTAAGGTTTGCACCTTTATCCTCTAATCCAGACTTTATTTCAGGAGCATACTTATCATTAATTAAATCTTTTAACATTTGAGTTGCTTCCTCTTCTGTAACACTTTCTAAACCTTCTATATCAGTACCCGTCATGCCATATCCTAATGTTTTTACCCCAACTTCATCAAAGTAAGGAGTAGCTGAAAAGCCTTCAAAAGACTTAACAAAATCAATTAGTTTATCAGATATCAAGGAATTATCAATAAAACTTCCATCCTCCTTAAAGGTATAGCTTTTTCCATTAATACTAAAAGTGCCATTTTTATACATAGCACCCTTTGAACCATTGCTTGAAGGCTCTAAGTAATACCACTTACTAGTGCTCGAATCTTGCCACCATCCTGTAAGCATCTGACCTTTATCATCTACTCTATACCAAATATCATTTAATTTGAGCCATTCGTCACAAGCCATCTGCCCATTTGAATAAAAATAATACCAATAGTCACCTATTTGATTCCAGCCTATAGCTAAAGTATTATCATCATTAACTAAACACCATGCCCATTTACTCATTGTTCTGCCTCCTAATTTGGCATCGTTGCACTGTTGGAATTAACAGTTGCTCCAATTTGCTGAATATTATCAGGATTGTCTACCACTATTTTTGAACTAGCTAAACTTTCTGAATTAGCTTGTACATTTCTTGAAACTTCAATATTTTCATTTGTCTCACTTTCTTTATCAGCTGCATTTACAGAAACATTATCAAAGTTACTTTGATTATCTTCTTTAACTGCATTTTCTGCAGCTGTTGACTCAATTTCTGCTTTAGCTTCCTTATTAGTTGTTTCATCACTAACCTGCGCAGTCGTACTTGAAACAATTTTATCACTTATTCCTTCTGTTGATGTATCTACAGTAATTCCTACAATTGTTAAAATCGTAAAAACTGTATTTATTATATCTACATAATTACTAGGAATAAATTTGCTAGCATTAACTCCTAACTGTTGTGATAAGAGCAATATTGCTCCTATAATTGATACCCAAAAAGTTTTATTTTTTAATCTTGCTTTTAAATCGATATTTAACATATTTCTTTCCACCTCTCTATTTACTCAATAATTGCTCTATAAAATAGACAATCAATAAACCTGTTGAAGATAATAAAAACCCAGATAACCACTTCAAAGTAGAAGTTAAGTCATCCAGGCTTTTACATAAACTATCTATTCTCGTCTTGCTTATAGCATCATTCTTCTCTAGTGTTTCAATTTTATTATCATGCTTATTTAATCGTTTATCGTGTTCTTCGAGTTTTTCTTGTACTAGGTTTCTATCCATTTTGTCACCTGCCTTTGTTGAACTGATGAAATAAATCACTAAAATTTTTAATTTATATGTTGCAATTGATCTTCTACATTTAACATATGGATATTTACTTAATGTATATATATGTTAAATATAATTTTATTATTGCAACATATATTAATTATTTATTTACACATACTTTGCACCATATTTTTCTATTATGTAGCACTTGCTACATAATCCACTCCTGTAATTTGTTTATACTGATCTGCTGTTATCTTATTTTTTGCTACATATATTTTTAAACTATCTGCATTAGCTATCCCAAAATCGAAATAATCTTTACAAAAATCAAACCAATCCATTATAAAGCACCTCCAGCAATTAATTGTGTAGTTAAATTAAATATTTGTGTTTGCATATCTGTAATTTTAACTTGTGTATCATCTAACTTTGATAAGTTTACCGTAATTGATTCATCAGCTAAATTTTTAGTTATACTTATACATTCAAAATTATTAAAAATTCCATAAACTGTTTCATCTTCATGTACTTCTTGTATTTTTGCAAGGTTCTCTTTTGTCATTAATGGCTCTATATCCGTTATAGTTTTCCCTGTAAAAGTAATTGCTAAAGCATTACTAAAATTAGTAATCGAATTAAATTCTAAACTTGTATTATCATTTAATATTATTTTATCCATTTATCTATCATCCTTTCTTTCCTTTATAGAAGTGATTTCCATGTACTAAAAGTTGTTCCTCTTTTATATCTTATATATATCTGTGCGTAATTCCATGCATAAAAAAATTGCACACCAGTACTTCCACTTATACTGGAGTTATAAGTTATTAAATTAGCTAATGTTCCCCATCCATCAGTTCCAGACGGCACATTTGTGGTCGAACTATTACATTGATAAACGCCTGATATATTCCAAGTATTCAAATCATTTCCAAATATATTGTTTCCATAATCTACACCATACCCATTTTTCATACATCCAGTTATTAAATCAGATATTACTTTTCCTTGGGTTGCATCTAATACAGAACCCGCTACAGTTGCAGTTAAATTATTTACAATAGATGTTTTATTTATTTTATTAGAATTTAATTCATTAATAGCTCCTGTGACTGTCTTGCTTGTTGTTGTTCTAGCTGAATCTGTATCATTCGCCTTTTCTGACAATGCTGTACCAACATCAGAATTTCCGAATTTAACTACACTCGAATCTGTATGTGGATAATAAACATTTCCATTACTATCCTGTATTTCTACATTATTTATAGACATATTTTAGCCTCCTTTACATAGTCTTTAAAAATAATTTTACTTGTGTTCCGCTTGAGTAATCAGTCCCATATTTAACAGATGCTCCATCTGCACCAGCTGGGCCTTGAATACCTTGGGGGCCTGTGGCTCCAGTTGCTCCTGTTGCACCCGTAGCACCTTTTAAACAAACAGTATATGTCCACTGTGCTGTACTTGCATTTCCCGCAACTGTACATTGATATACATTGCAGGTTGCAGTATTAAAATATTGGTCTCCCACTAAAGCTGATGATATTCCACTACTGCTAAAAACTGTTGCTGTTGTGCTTGTTCCGGTTATAACAGTTCCAGTAAACCATTGTGAGCCTCTTTGACCAGTTGCTCCAGTTGCACCTGTAGCTCCAGCAGCTCCTGTTGCACCAGTATCTCCCTTAACTCCTTGTACCCCTTGAATACCTTGTGGCCCTTGAATACCCTGTGCTCCGCTAAGGTCTGTAAGATAAGTATATGCTGTTGTTCCTTTAACATATAATTTTGCATTATCTGTATCATTTACACTCCCAGTATCTATTAATACAAAACTTCCTTGTGCTAATCCATCTGTACTGTATCCTGCATTCATAGCAGAAATTGAATTATATGTTTTAGCAATTGCAAAAGGTGCTCCAGTAGCACCTTGAATACCTTGTGCCCCTGTTGCACCGGTTGCCCCTTTTAATAATCCAGCATCTAACTTTTGTTGAAATGTTTGCCCGTCTGAAAATGTTACTGAGTCTGCACTTGTTAATACATCAACCTCCTGTAATACAGCACCTGTGCTTTCATTTAATAATTGAACTCTTACTTTTTGTAATGCCATTTTTATTTTCCTCTCTTTCTAAACTATTTTTATGCCCATTGTAGGGCTTACTTTAACTGTATCTGTTGTTCCTAAACTTATAGTATCTGTTACTTTAAAATACAAAGTATTTTCTTTTCTATCTGCTATAGATGGTAATGTTTGTCCAACGTATAACTCCATCTTTTCTGACAATTGTGCACTAACATCTTCAAATTTTGCCTCTAACACCTGCACATCATTCTTAGTTGCAGCCACCACATTAGGATCTATTTTTATAGTTACATTACCTACATTGAGTACTTCTAGTACAATTCTAATAACTAAATCTTTTGTACTTCCTTCCGCTACTACTGGTTTATAGGTTTCTGCCAGTTTGCTTATGGCAATCATATCTCCATCTTCATCAAAAATACCAGCTTCTCTAATGAAGAAGCCTCCATCAGATGCTGGTATTACTGTTTCTACTACTATCCAGTTTGAGTTATTTTCGTCTATTGAAATTGAGCTTATATTTCCTTCCCATACCTTATTTACAAGGGAAGTTTGATTTTCTGAAGGCTCATAATAAGCTCCTTTTCCATCTCCTACTTTTAAGGTTTTAAAATTGACTTTATTTCCTGAAATAGGTGAACTGGACAATTTATTTTTTCCTACTATAGTTAGCATTGTATAAAAATTTTCTGCCAAATCAAATCACCGCCTTACTTTGTGTTATACTTTCTGAACCTACATTCTGGCTAATACCTTCTTCTATCTTTCCACTTGTTTCAATGTTCTTAGCAATCCAAGGATAAACTGTTAGGCATTCTCCTGTCATAGCTGATAACCCATAGTAGATTTCTGATTCAGTTGTTGAAATTAATTTGTACTTAACTCCAAGATGAGCTGGTTTAGCTATTTCTACTGAATCATATAAACCGTCTAAAGCATATGGAAAACCTGTAGCTGTCAATAAATTCACTTCAAAATAATAATCTGAGTTATGCTGGATTACTTCAACATTTGAGACAAAGCTTTTGCAAATCTGCCTTATTACTTCAACTGTTGTCGTTCCTTTTGTATTTAGCTTTGCTAGTATTTTGGCTCTTCTTTCTTCTATGGATTTTGAAGTATTCGTTGTAATTCCTACACGCTTTTCCCAAAATGTTAATCCCCACTCAGTTGCTGTTTGAGGCAAAACCTGCAAAAATAAATCCGAAATATCTAACCCCATCTTATCAAGCACCTGTCCATGTGCATTAAATATTTCGTTAAAAATACTACTGTTTCTTATTTCATCAAGTACATAACTTTTTAGCTTTTCTGAGTTTTCAGCTGTAAGTATTCCTATTTCTCCTATGATACTGCTTGTTAAAGTTGAATCTGAAGAATTACTCATAGGCTATTCCTCCTAGAGATGCCTTTTCTTCATTAGAAGTGATTATATTTTTAGTATCTCCATTTAGCTTAATTGATGTTATGTCATTTACTCCTGTAGTCATTACCACCGTAGCTTCAACTGTATTAATTTTTACAACTCCACCTACTGGAATTCCTTGAAAATATTCTTGTAAGTTTGCTTTTATATTATTTTTAACGTCATCACTGTTAAAACCATTTTCTATAATAAGCCCTGCAATACTTACATCTATTTCTAATGGATTAACTGATACTACTGTAACTGTAGCCCCTATGGGAGCTTTTGCACTTCCCTTTCCATCCTCCGGAGCAATATAATCCTTTACGTTTTGTACAATTGCGTCGTCCAATTGAGCCCCATTCTTCCCTGCAACTATTATTTTGACGGTTCCATTTCCATTCCAAAGAGGACTTATTTTAACATATTCAACTCCTGATACTTGAAGTGCCCACTTTTCATAATCATATGCATTTCCACTGCTGCTTTCTTCTCTTTCCTTAGCTATAATTCTTTCTAACAGATTTTCACTGGTTTCAGTATCCGTTCCGCTAGTAGTTGGATTTGCATTGCTTACACCTGTTATTCCATTTATTTTAATTGGAATTTGTACTATAGAATTTGATGGTACATTATATTTGGCTCCTAGCTCCATTGCCTGAATAGGTAAGGTACATTCTCCATTACTAATTTTTCCTTGAGAAGTTACCTTATATCTTAACCCTTCAACGGTCTGCACAATACCATTTATATAAATTACTGAACCGTCCAGGCCTGTAAATTTAACTTCACCTACTGAATATAAACCTTGTTTTCTCTCTAAACCGTGTCTTACTGCATCCTGATCTATAAAATTATCATAATCTTCTTTTGGAACTTCTGGTGCAGCCTCACCAAATACTAACTTTAAAATTGTATCTAAAGCTCCATAATACAGTGCTATTTTCTTGGCTGCAGGTGCAATAGCATCATATACGAAATATCCTTCACTTTTAGATATTCCAGAATCAATGTCCTCAAGCATCTGCTCCCTTAAAACTTCTTCAGTATTATTTTCATACATCAATTGTCACCTCCCCACAATCGGTTATTGCTGTAAAAGTAATGCTTAAAACGTCATTACTTTTATCCACACTAAAACTTCTTATGCTTAGAATATGTTCATTATCTTTTAAGCATTCTAAAGTTAATCTTTTTGCTTCACTTTCAGCTAAGCTTTTACTTAAACCTTCGCCTATTAACTTGTCAAGTTCCTGTCCATAATTATCACTATAAATTGGATATGTGTATCTACTTGTTTTAAGTGCTTTCCATATCCATATTTTTAATGCTTCTATTCCCTCTACAATTTGAAACTTACCATCTTTTAGCTGAAAATCATTTTTTTCAAAGTCCCATGCATATTCTCTAGGTATATTTGCTTCTATTTCTTGCGTTGGAAAGGAAGCAATTGCAGCTGCTAAATTTGAATTAGCAGTTGGTAATACATCAGCCATTACATTTCACCACCTTACAAAGTATTATCCAGGTTTGATTATCTTCTGTAGGCAAAATTGCAAGCTCATCTCCAACTTTGATTGTATCTAACGTGTTTATAGCTGTTCCAGAAGAATTTGTTATTGAAATCTGCCTCGAATAACCCGATAATAAATAATCAGCTATATAAAGATCATCCTTATATAGCTGTAAATTATTTGTTTGAACTATTATTTCTGGTGGAGGAGCTATGACTTTACCTATACCTATAGATGGTGGATTACTTTCTGCACCTTTCTTTTTCATTAGATTAAGCATTTTTATATACGGATCCATTAGCTATCCTCCTCTTGTAAATCCATTGTGTTACTAAAGCTTACAGTAAGCTTCATTGTATACTTTCCTGTACCACATTCCCAGGTATGAGTATCAGTATTTATATATACTGTTGCATCACTTAAAATGTCTAAATACCATATCTTAGTTTTAACTCCATAGCCTGTTATGCAGCTGTAATTGCCTAGTGCTTCAATTTCAATATCTTCTTCAAATCCATGAAGTTTATTTTGTGCTACTGTATAAGGATCTTTATCATCTTCTACTGTATAAGTTGTTTGATACACACCATAGCTTCTTACATAATCTGAATTTTCTACTTCATCAACATAATTTGCATCAGAATCAAAGATCTTAACTCTATTTACCATATTTTCTATAGAATCCTTATAACTCATGTCCATTAAATTATTATTATAAATATCCTTCTTATCTGATTGAAGTACATAATCTGAAATGACCTGTCCTTTTTCAATTACATTTAATTTATCAGATTTCATTATAGGAATATATTTTTTACCATTTTGTTTGCTTACTTCCGTATAACATTCCATTATTATGTTATAGTAACTTTTATCTGGACATACCCTGTTAATAGATATGCCAGTTGATATTATATCCCCTGGCGTTATATTAACTTCCTGACACGCTTTAACTGTAACCTCCTCCGGAGTGATATCTTTTATATTCATACTTGTTGAGGAATTCATAATAAATCTCATATAATCGTAGCAAGTGAAAGTTTCTTCTTGATTTGAAGTATCTAAAGTCCTGTCTATAACTTCTCCTCTAAAGATTTCTCCATAATTTTCTTCAACAATACTAATTAAAGTTCCTGGTCCTATTTGTACTCTTGGCTGATTAAGATCTGTTGTCGAATAAGCCATGGTAAATGCACACTTTCTTGCTGGCTGATCTAATGATGCTGATAATTCAACACTTTTGCACACTGGAGTTATTTCTGTTAAATTCCAGCCATCATATAGGCTATATATTTTAATCATATTTTTCACCTACCTTTTGAGGTTATATTTAGCTTTCATATCTTGAACCAATCTTCCAATCATTGATTTCCTCCAAGGATATTGTTTGAATTTGTTATGCTGAAGCTTGAACCCCACTGTCCTACTATTTTTTCATTTAATTTTAAAACTATATATTGTTTCAAATCCAAAGTAAAATATATATCTCCTGTTCCATCTTTTTCTCCATATTCAAAATTTTCAATTGAAAACAAATCATTAATATCTGTATCAGTTAAAACTACCCTTATGGGTTTCTTACTCTTTTTCCAGGCTTCTATTTGAGCTACACATTCAAAAGGAGTAGGAATATCAGAATATACACAAAATTCATATTCCTGGGCTGGAAAAAAGCTTTCAAAAGATATTTCTGAAAGCTTTGATTCTCCAAGTATATTTAATTCTCCAACTGATTCAACATTAATTACTGTATTGTTATTGCCGAGTTTAATTGAATAGTTATCTGGTGGTACAGGCAGCTGCAGCCAGGTATTATCTTGATTAAACCAAAATTCTATCATCTTTAACTACCTCCTAACCCATTCCAAGTGCTGTTTGAGTTAATTTATTTGCAAGAGCTGTTGCAATTTTGTCTATATCCCCTTCTTCTCTGATCACTATTGAATCAGCAAGTTTTGCTATAGTTATTGCTAAACCATTTTGCGTACTATCATTCTTGGTTGTATTTGTACTTCCTTTAAGACCTAAACTGCTGGATTTGCCTCCACCAGATAAGGTACCATTCATATTAGTTTTTATTCCAACTGAAAGATCTTTAATCGGATCAGTTACCAAACGAGTATTAACCTTAATGCCATTTCCCATACCTTTCATGAAATCTGGCATCCAGGTCTCATAATCTGTTACATTCGCACCCTCTCTTTCGAGATACTTTAACACTATTTAAATAGTGGGATTAGACTATATCACACTCTTAAAATTAAGAGCCAATGCACTTCGCAATAAGGAATTTCACCTTAAAGCTACTCCCTTTCGAGATAGTCGTTACACCTTCCTATTTGTAGGCTTGGCACGTGATTGTCATATTTTGTGTAATAAAAAAGCCACTATAAAGTAGCTTTTAAAATCTCATATACTTATTTTAAATCGAGTTTTATAATACCAAAACTTAGATTTCCCACGTTAGCAAGTTAATTAAAACTCACACCTTGCATTTACAAGTTCACATTGTTTTTCAAAGAATCTCACGATTCTAAGCCGCTAATTCTAACGGTCCTTTATCTGGTACCGAGAAGTGAAGGAAAGACTTTATTTTATCTGCCACACCTGCAACTGCATCTTCAATGTAGCTGGCAGCTCCCTTTATACCATTCACAATACCCATTATCATATCTTTTCCCCAACCAAGAGCTGTTGTTGCAATATCTTTAAATACATTGCCTATAGCATTCAATATATTTTTTACAATATCAATGGCTCCATTAAACACAGTTGATATAGTACTTTTTATAGTATTCCAAGCCCCTGACCAGTTTCCAGTTATAATTTGCATTACAGTCTTAATTACTCCCATTATAACATTTAAGACAGTGGAAATTATTGTCTTTATTATGTTGAAAGCCGCAGTTACAACTGCCATTATTGTCTGTCCGTGTGCAGTCCAAAATGATTTAACAAAATTTAAAACTGTAGTTATAACGGTTTTTATTGTTGTCATAACTGTTGTAGTAGTTTGCTTTATAAGCGACCAATTACTTCTTATAAAACTTACTACTTTTCCAAAAATTTGAATAACAAAGGTTGCTATTGATTTAACTACTGCTATTATTTTATTAATTGTCTGTGTCACAATATTTCCAACCTTAGGTCCAAATAAATTAGTAAATAACGCTCCTATTCCTTGTGCAGCGCTTCCTGTTTTCTTAAATACATCTATTGCTGATTTGACAGCTCCTGAAATTTTATTAAATACTCCCATAACTATATCTCTTATTCCACCAAAATTTGTAGCAAATGCGACTGCGAGTAGTGCAACTATTCCAATCACTATTTGAAGAGGTATTGGCAATTTAGTGAAGATTCCAAAAGCACCAGATAAAAATGAAAAGCTTGTTGAGACCACACCTTTAAATTTTTCAAAGCTTCCAGCTAAAATCTGTAAAGGTCCAGATACAGAAGGAGTTAATGCACCAACCTTTCCCATTGATTGTTTGGCTATATTCATGACACTAGATACCTTGCTTTGAGTTCCAGCTGATTTTGCAATCTTTGGTGCTTTAGTGCTATTTGCTTTAGTAATTTTTTGAACTACTTTTGAAGCTTGTTTTCCTATACCGCCAGTAGCTTTTTTAACCAAATCATTGTCTTTAAAGGTTTTAAATAAATCTGATACAGTATCTTTTACATTCATGATATCATCTTTTGCATTTTTAAAATTACCTATCATATCTTTAACAGCTTTAGATACATTAGATATTGATTGAACTGCTTCTTTAGCTTTCCCTACAATATTTTCAAGAGATCTTTCTTCAGTGTTATCTGTAAATGCTTGTATTAAGTTAGAAACAGACGTTTGTACATTTCCTACTGCATCTTTTGTATCATTAAAGCTGCTTTTAACTTTTCCTACTGATTCTGCTGCTTTAGATATTGCTTGCACACTTTCTGATGCTTTTGAAGCTATTGGTGTTAAACTTTCTATTGACTTTTGAGCTTTTTGAGCTCCATCAACAACTTTTAATAATGCTGGACTTAGTTCAAACAGCATTAATCATCACCTCCTGAATACAAGGCTTCCATTTGCTTCATTTTATCTTCCATTTCTTGTTCAATAAAAGCACTGATGATAATCTTTTCTCCAAAACCTCTATTAATCGTTTCTGATGGCCACTTATCATGAAGCTTCCAGCAGTAATACAAGAGGTTTACCGTTTCATCAGTGCTTATGAGTTTTTTATATCTTCTTTTTTATTTGATGCAGCTTCTACGCCTGATATTTCTGTAACTGTATCTGCCAAAATATCAACTTCTCCAGGCAAGAATATTTTATTCATGAGTTCCTTTGGAGTTGGTGCCTTAAAATGTTTCATGAGCTCTTCTGATCTAAGCTCTGGAACACCTGCAAGAACTGTTTCTATCTTTGCCTGAGCTGTAGCAAATCCTTGAATATTTCCTTTCTTATCTACTTGTAATACACGTTCCTGAATTTCATTGTATCTTTCCATAGAAATAGCATTACATGTAAAGGTAATTTCAGTATTTCCTAACTTAGCAAGCTTAAGCTTTACTTCTTTTGATGGTATCTCAACCTTACCTGCATCTATTTTTAATAATTGTTCAACTAAATTCATAACTTTCATCTCCATTTTCAAATTTAATAAAATAGAAAGACCTCACTAATTATTTGAGTGAGATCTTTCATTTGTTTATTTTTGTTATTTTGTTTTAATTTTAACTCGAAGTATGTCCACATTATAACCTATAGACATTTCTTCTATATGGTTTAACCATGACTAGATTTAATTATCTTGTGGTTCTATTAAATCTAAGAAATCATAGCCTGAAAAAGTGAAAGGAAGTGATTCTTCAACATTCTTCTTAACTTCCCAGTCTGCTACTGTAAGTTCATCAAAAGTAACATCTTTAAGCACCACTCTTTCAGCTCCAAGTGCATCTGGATCTGCTAATTTTGATATAATTGTACATACTGTCTGCTTTCCTTGCTTTATATTATCCTTCATTAAAATGCTCATTCTTGAAGTTACATGATGTAATTTCAATGTTCCTTTTCCTTCTATTCCTGTTACCTTGCTTCTCTTCCATAAGTCTCTTGTAAAATTAACATCTACCTTTGTTAAAGTAACCTTTGCTTGAAGAGCTGATACCTCTGATACATATTCTCCATTAATCCATACTTCTCCCCAAGTTCCATTTATAACGTTTTTTGCTTCTGGCATTATAACCGCCTCCTATATATATATTTGAAATTTAATGTCTTCAATTGCATCTAAGATAGTAACTTGTCCTCTAAGAAATACTTGAGAACCTGTGTTGCTTTCTTTTATTTCTTGATCTTTCATTGTTGAAATATCAATCCCTTGACTCTTTAAATAATTCTTCTGTCCATCTAAATCAATCTCAGCTCTATTTTGATCTTCAATGCTTCCATCTAGTAACCCATCTAAAACTAAGCTGTCAAAATATCCGTTGATTGCAGTAATAAGTAAACATTTGTGATCATAATCATTTGGATATTTACCAATATAATTATCTTCAGCTGCTCCCTTAACATCATCATGTACTAAATCCATTATGTCTACAATCTTAATTTTCTTAAAATCATCACCTTTATTTTCAATTGTTGTTACAAAGCTGTTTACTGCCCTATCAATTTTAACTTTTTTCCCATCATTAAATAAAATGAGCTGCCCTGCATCAACTGCTGCATCTCTTTCTTCTTTCTTTAAATGTGGAACATCGATTACTTCTGCAAGTGGAGCAAAAGTAGCACTTATTGTTAGTGGAGTTCCTGCCAGCATTCCTGCAATTCTTGAACAATATTCTGCTGCAGTATAAGTCTTATCTGCTGTTTTTATATTATCAGTGCCAAAATTAATTATTCCTTCACTATCTGCTGGGCAATGTGGAAGTACAGCTTTAACTTTTATATCTTTAGTATCTCGTAGCTGTTTAATCCAGGTAGCAAAATCGGTTGCTCTTGAAGTAATATTCGCCTCTGTATCAGCTTTACCATCTGAAGTTAACCCGATCCCCGGAATTACAGCATAATCCCATTTAATTGTCTCTAGATAATTTTGAGCTTCTAAATAGTCAGTTGCATCTACTGCTTCTACATAAGCCATAACTTGCTTTGGTGGATTTTGATATCCTATCATGGCAAGCTTTATCTGCTCCTTACTAAAATCTGATAATCCTTCTGGAATTTCATCTATAGTTTCCATTATTATTGGATTGCTATAGTTTGATGGAATAGTATCTTTTAATATAAGTGCCACTATGCCTCTTTTTCCTCTTTGAATTGCAGTAATCCCTGCTTGTTTAAACATGATTTGAATGGATGGTTCTCCCATTTTTCATTCCTCCTTAAAATTTGAAATTAACTTTTTCTGCTTTAGGGCTTTGAGGTGTATTAAAAATTTTGTCTTGTATATAATCTATTTTGAGTTTTAAGTGTATCTCTGTATTCTTTGCTCTTCCTCTTGACTTTCTTATCTTTGCAGCTCTATCCAAAACCTTTATATATCCAATGCTAAAAATTTCTCGCATAGTATCCCATACTTCATTTTGAGCTATCAAATCAGCATTCATAAATTCATCCAGTTCAGGGAAATAAATTATTTTCATAGTTATTACATTTAAATAACTATTTCTATTAAAATCTTTCTGCCTGCTGGTAACATAACGAATAAAAAAAGAAGGTCTTGAAAAATCCTTCTCTGACTTTGATAAATATACTTTTGTGTCTGGGAATTTCACAGCTAACATTTCATTAATTGAGTTAATTAATTCATTAATCATGAACCTCCTCCTGTAATCCCTATATTTTTTATTCTTAGTTATTGCACAATCATCTATATTTCATTATGACTTTATAAAAATCACAAATTCTTCTTAGATTATATGCTTTACCATTTTTTAATTAAAACTCTCGTGCAAAAGCTCCACCTCCTTAAGGCACTATCAAATAAATTTATATACAAAAAGTACCTAGCCATAAATCTAGCTAGATACTTTCTAAGAAAAAGAGTATTAAGAATATTTGTGAGAGGGAACTATCTTCTGTTCCCACTTACTATTATAAGGCTTATTATTATTCATTTCTTATAGTCATTCTCTAATTTTCCTACAATTTTTTTATAATTTCTTTGCAAAGTGCGTTTTCATTTGTTTATTACAGTAAAAAGTTTGCTTTAATTATCTACTGAGCATCCTCTTCAGGCTTAAAAAGAAAATGAAGAAACATACTTACAGATGAAATCTTATATTTAACTTCAAATGAAACCGAATTGCTGTCTTTCATAAAATCATAAATATCCTTTATTTTTACATGCGCAAAATTTGCAATTGTTGCTATATCAATGTGATGAATTTTAGTCAGATAACTGATTACTGCCTTATTTCTTTCATCTGGATTTATTTCAGGAATCGAATATAATGTGGCTAACAGCCCTTTAAAAGGCCCATATTTACCCATTGACATTGTATCTTCATATTTAGAATAATTATCGATTATAGAAGATTCTACTCTTAGTGCTTTAGATAAAATCTTTGTATTCATTCCAAATTTATTGATTAAATCGTCAAGCATTTCCTCTATTTTAGGACTTACCTTTAAATTATATTTATCATCATCTTTAATTCTCAAACCTATTCCTAGCTCCTTTCTGCTATGTAATTAAAAATTAATTTAACTAGATTTCTCTAATACTAGTTTATTTTGTTATACTTGCCCATTTTTTATTCATCCTATAACCAATTTTGCAAACAATTACAAAAATTAAATCTTCTATATAAATTATTATTTATATATTTTCTATTATATTCCATTATTTATATGTAAACTGTAATATTTTTAATTAACCTCTAGATATTCCAAAGTATCATATGTTATAGCGCCTATAAAGAATCCTTCAATATATATTTGCAATAATAAAATTACACTTGAAAAGTCTATCTGGTAAGTAAATATAAAAATATATAAATACTTAACTATGAACAAATTAAACTATTTTAGAATGTTTCTATATAAATTGTTTTATAGAAATATATTTATCTATGAATATATGTACAAAGGAAAATATTTTCCTATAAAAATATATAAATATTTATAGGAAATAAGCGGGTTTAAACGGCGTAAGAATATATTTAAAATATTTTTAATTTCTTAATTAATGATAAAAATTTACTTTAAATTTTTAAATGGCCTATAGAAATATAGAAGAGTAGAAATCTTATTAAATATAAAATTTCTACTCTCCTATAGCACTCTGTATTGTTTTTGGTAGGCTTAATAACTTGTTATTCTTTTGATAATACCTTAACTGCTTTCTCATATTTTTTTATCCTGTCATAATCTTTTTTTGAAGGCTGCTTAATTCTTGATAAATCCATATTATGTTTTAAATCAGCTAACTTTACATGACAAGCTATCTTATTTTTAATGATTCTATCTATAAATTCATCATAACTTTCATCTTTCCGCCTGCTTAATGCATCCAATGCTACTAACACTTCATTTGAAAATCCAGCCTTCTTTAAATACTCTAATGTAATATCCGTATCTTCTATTACATCATGAAGAACTGCACATATTCTCTCTGTTTCATCCTCTAGTGATAACATTACTGTAAGTGGATGCAGAATATATGGATTTCCTCCCTTATCCACTTGACCTTGATGAGCACTAGCAGCAATTATTATAGCCTCTTCAAGCATTTTATCATCTCCATAAAAGCGTGCTTTCAACTCTTTTTAATATATCAAGTTTCTCTCTTACAGACTACTTGCTATTATCTGTTTTATTCTACCGTATAGTCTTTGCTACAAGCTCCCTCTTAACCTATTGTCCTTAAAATTTTCTTTAAAACTTTATATGAAACAAATGTTGTTAATGCTAATATAATTAAATCTATACTTAACATTTTAATTGAATTTGAAGTTAGATATTCTTGACCTTGTATAACCATATGTCTCCAATCTCTAAGTATTATCTCTACTAATATCATATTTACAAATGCACCTACTCCTAAAGATAAATATATTACTATAATATTTTCATTAGCTTTAGATGAAAATATCTTACTTACTGTTTCTAATTTAGCCCTTTTTTCCAATACATTAAACAGAAAAAACATAACTCCTATAATTACAAGTAAGAATAGCATTCCCTTAAATATTACATCTAAGTCAGCTATATAAAATGAACCTTCATGAAATAATATACTTAACCTTTTAAAATTTCCATCTGTATACCCATGTCCATATACTATACTTCCAAAAATCTTATCCATTAATGAACCGTAACTTCCAAAGTAAGATACAATAACTCTGAATTTATACCATATAAATATAGTTGACATGCCTAAAGCTATCATACCGAAATAAGCAATTATTGAATTAGAAAATAGTAAATCTATTTCAATCATCAGCAATATTCCTATTGTTCCAAATAGCAGCAATCTAAGAATTTCCAATAAGAGCACTGGAAAGAACCAATTTACAATTGACATGAGCTCATTATTCCTTATATATATGGTAGCCGCCATATATATATACATTAATGTATATAATCCTAAAGTTATTAATAGACATATTAATTCATTGAACTTTATCTGCTTTTTAGTATGTGGACCACTACATAAAAACATTGTTGTATTTCGTTTATTATTTCCATTTGCAAAAATATATATAGCTAAAAATATAACTCCTAATATAAAATATTTCCCTAGATCTACAGAAGTAAAATTATTTGATTCTGCTGTTCCAATCATGTTTTTTATTCTCATTACACTCTCTTCTAAAATGCTATGTGCAAAAAATCCCCATGTTATAAGACCTATTAATATAGGAAACTTTGCTGCATTAAACCATTCATAAAGCAAGCCTTTATTTAAATATTTCTTCATAATTCTCCTCCTTGTCCACCTTATAAATGAATATATCTTCTAAACTTAGATCTATTTCCTCTATAAATAAAGGCTTTAGTTCTTCAAGACTTTTCACTAATTCTTCATCATATTCATCTGTTACAATTGTAAATACTCTTCCAACCTTGGATATTTTAAACGTCCCTTTGAACTTTAAATCTTCTTCATAAATTGGCCTATCAAATGCAACTTGAATTTTTTTAATTTTGTTTTTCATATTTTCAATTGAATTTTCATAAGATACAACACCTTCATCTAAAATTGCCACATCATCACATATTCTTTCTAATTCACCCAAGTGATGTGAACTTATAACTATAGTTGTATTATTTTCAACCACTTCATCTAAAAATATTTTTAATAATTTATTTTTAAGTATTGCATCTAACCCTGAGGTTGGTTCATCTAATATTAAATATTTAGCTTTAATTGAAAGTGCAAGCATTATGGAAAGCCTCATTTTCATACCTTTTGACAATTGAAATATATATTTGTTTATTGGTATTTGAAAAACTTCATTTAGCTTATTAAATTTATTCTCATCAAAGGTATTATAGGAATATTTATAATATTTTAATATTTCTTTAACCTTAAATTTTGTCTGCATTATATTTTCATCTGCAACATAACCTATTTGTCCTTTAACTTCCACATTGTCATAGACTTCTCTTCCATCATAATTTATGCTTCCACTGGTTGGCTTATATATTCCTGTTAAGCACCTAAGAAGAGTACTTTTACCAACACCATTCGGTCCAATTATACCGAATATTGTTCCTTCCTTTATCTTTAAATTAATATCCTTTAAAATTTTCTTTCCTTCTATATCTAAGGATAAATTATTCACTTCAATCATTTATTATCCACCCCTAATTCAGAAAATATCTCAGATACAAGTTCTAAAAATGAATCCTTATCTATACCACTGTAATTTGCTTCTAAAATAATCTTTTTTAGTTCTTCTGAAATATGCTGCATTTTATTTTCATCTGCCTTTCTTTTAAAATTATCTACTACATAGGTTCCCTTACCTCTTAAAGTTTCTATAATTCCTTCTCTTTCAAGTTCTCCGTAGGCTTTACTTATAGTGTTGGGGTTTATTGTAAGAAGTGCTGCCATTTCTCTGACCGAAGGTATCTTATCTCCTCCCTGCAAAGCGCCCTTTAATATAAGTTCCTTAATCCTTAGCTGTATTTGTTCATAAATAGGAGTGCTACTCCTAGGATCAATCTTCAGCATTTGCTAATCCCTTTCCTTCTTTCCTCGCTTTCCCATTTTCATTATTATGCTCAACATAATAATCAATTACCATCCCTTCTCCTTCATCAACCATTACCAAGTCAATTGAATATTCAATTGGTTTAGGAACATAGTCATTATATTGTGGCTGACTTCCTTTAATATCTAATCTTACAGGTTCAACTTTCTCTGGTTTATAAGGCAAAGCTAAACGTTTTTGAAGCTTATTGTAATCATCAATTATAGAATTTTTTTCTTTATCATCTAGTTCTTCTATTTTTTCAATTTCTATTTTCTCAAAATTAATTTCTGAAAATGTTAATCTTTTTCTCTTTGAGAGACATTCCTCAAATTCATTTGTCATGTGTAATTGTCCATTTTTATCAACTACTTCAAGCTTATTATTTTCTAATTGCATAAGAACATCATTTACAGTATCGAAATGTTTTTGCTTCTGATACATTTTTCCATCCGGATTCATGCATAGCAATGATGTAATCACAATAAAAGCTCCAGCTCCAACTGCAATAATCGATTTTTTCATTTTAAAAATCCTCCTAACTGTATTACGTGTACTACTTTATGTAGTACACTATTATTATATCTATATATTTCCTAAATAGTCAATATTAATTTTCCTTATTTAAAAAATGTGTCCATCATGCCTATAAAATATATTTTTACATTCTAAATAAATAATACTATAATACAATAAATGTTATAAAAAAATTCATTCAAAAAATATAGACTAGAAATTTAATTTTAAGGAGCTATTAAAATGAATTCCATTCAAAAACGTCTATTGATTATTTATTTACCTTTAACAATTTTAATCCTCATCTTAGATCATTTGTATCCAGATGCCAAAATGGTTCTGCGTCTCAAATATGCTATCATGATCACCCTTTTTTTATCTTCAGTTATTGTTAGCAAAAAATTTCTTGAACAGAAAATTATGGCTCTGTCTTTATTTTTTCTAGTAATCGGCGATTTCTTCTTGGTATTTTACTACACCTTAGATTTTAAAATAGATCTTTCTCCTATTGGTGCTGCCGGCTTTTTTTGTGCTTATATCTGTCTAATTATTGCTTATCAAAAAAACTTTAGAATTGGTATTAAAGAAATAACCGCTGGAATTTTAATGCTGGCTATTTTATTGTATATATTTTTTTCCTTAAGCCCATACGTACATGGAGTTATTTTAGCAGGTAGTTTAATATTTTCTTTAGTGCTGTCTTATATGACTTGGACTGGAATCTGCACACTCTTTAGAGGCTATTTCACAAGAAAAGTATCTAAATTAATAGCAATTTCAAGTATTCTAATGTTTATTTGTGATATGGGAGTTGCATTTTCTAAGTTCTATCCAATTTACTCTAAGTCCTTTATGCCCTGGCTTCAAAATATAATATGGGCTGCATATATTCCTGGCTGGACTCTTTTAGTAGTTGTTATCGCTGATAATACTTTACTACTATAAAATACAACTCCAAATACATCGTAACAAAAAATATTATCATAAATAAATCAGAATCAAAATATACAATAGCGAAAAAACATTTGACAAATAAAACATATAGTGCTAAATTATTAAACAATAAACTAAATCGTTGATAAGGAGATAAAACTATAAGTGCACTTGCAGAGAGTCAATGATGCTGAAATATTGACAGAACGCAGTATAGTAAAAGTAGCCTTTGAGAGCATGGGTGAACATAGTTTATGTACCTGATTTTATTCTTGTATTATAAATCATAAGTAGTTCATGACGTTAGGATTACGTTACAAATCCAGAATGTGCTTGCATTTTTAATGAGTGGGCTTTTAAGCCAATTAGGGTGGTACCGCAGGAATAAATCCTGTCCTTTGAATAGTAATCAAAGGACAGGATTTTTTTAATATTTAAAATATAGAGGGGGCAAAATTATGAATTTTAATTATGCAGAAAGGATGTCTAATTTAAAGGCATCAGAAATCAGAGAAATCTTAAAGGTTACTCAAAAGCCAGAAGTTATATCCTTTGCAGGTGGTCTTCCTGCACCAGAATTATTTCCTATTGAGGCAATAAAAGAGGTAAATAGGATTGTTCTCGAAGAAGATGGGCAAAATGCTCTTCAATACACTACAACTGAAGGATATGATCCTTTAAGAAAGTGGTGTGCACAAAGGATGAACGAAAGATTAGGCACAAATTTTGATTATGAAAATATATTGCTTACAAATGGCTCACAGCAAGCCCTTGATTTAACAGGAAAAGTATTTTTAAACAAGGGAGATTTTGTCTTATGTGAAAGTCCTACTTATCTAGCTGCAATTAGTGCTTTTAAGGCATATGAATGCAATTTTATTGAAGTACCAACCGATGATGAAGGTATGATTCCAAGTGAATTAGAAAATATTTTAAGTACCACAGAAAAGATCAAAGTAATTTATGTGGTTTCCGAATTTCAAAATCCAACTGGACGGACCTGGAGCATTGAAAGAAGAAGATTTCTTGCTAAAATGGCCGAAAAATATAATGTAATTGTTATTGAAGATAATCCTTATGGAGAACTTAGATTTGAAGGTGAAGCTCTTCCATCTGTAAAATCCTTTGATAAAAGTGGTCATGTACTTTGCTGTGGTACCTTCTCAAAAATATTCTGTCCTGGATATAGAATTGGATGGATTGCAGGGCACAAGGATATAATCCAAAAATATGTACTAGTAAAACAAGGTACTGACCTTCAATGTAATACAATCGCCCAAAGAGACATTGCAAAATATCTTGAACTTTATGACATTAATAAACATATAGAAAAAATCCGAAAAGTTTATAAAGAAAGACGTGATTTAGCATTAGAAATTATGGATAAAGAATTTCCTAAAGGAATTAAGTATACAAAACCTCAAGGTGGTTTGTTTATGTGGATTGAACTTCCTGAAGATATAAATGCACGAGATGTTCTTGAAAAATGCCTTGAAAGAAATGTTGCCTTTGTTCCTGGTGGCTCCTTCTTTCCTAATGGAGGCCATGAAAATACTTTTAGAATAAATTTTTCAAACATGCCTAATAACAGAATTATTGATGGAATTAAATGTATTGCTGATGTTTTAAAGGAATATCTAAATAGATAATTAAACTTAAAGAGTATGCTAACTTCATTTAATAATAAATTTAGCATTCTCTTTATAATATAGATATTAATTCATGTTTTTACCACTAATAAAAATCAGTCGTAATTTTCCATATTTTTTAAAAATATTTAATCACTTCCTAATCTTTCTTAATATTTAAACTTCATCTCATTTAACAGATAATACCACACCTGATCACCGCGAATCAAAAAAACTTCTATTATTGAATTAACGAAGAGCTTTCAATATTAACCTCATTCTTTCATTATGCGCAAAATAATAGAACATTATAAATATATTGTTTTGTTATATATTAAACATATTTAATTAAATTTAATAAATGCATAATAACTATTGGAAAAGAGAGAGTTTTTTCGCATGATATTACAAAATAACTCCCATTAAATGCATTATTTTATCAAAAGCTGGAATATATGTTGGAAGCATGATATAATAAATAATACAATATATTTATAATGTTCTATATTGATACTAATAATACTTAAAATTGCAATTTAAAGGGAAATCCATTCACATTCTATTTATTTTTATATAATCATTCTAATAATTGTGTAAATTTATAGTTGAAATACGCCTCTAATTTATATCTATAAAATTAGTAATACAAAGAATTATGTCAAATTATTTACATGTTGATATAAAAGTACCGCTTTATTAAATTATTTATACAATTATAGTTTCATAAACTCTCTAGTATTTAAATCAATATTGAAATTATCTCTAGAGAGCTTAAATCAATATAACTAACTAGAAAGAAGAGGATAATCATGAATTTATTAAAAAATGTCAAAGTAAAACCAAAATTAATCGGAGCATTTATAATTGTTGCACTATTAATTGGAATTGTAGGTGGAATTGGAGTTATATCCCTCAAAGCTGCTGAAAAAAACTCCGAAAAAATGTATACCAATAATCTGAGAGCTGTTTACATTCTTACTGATATGCAGCAAAACTTAACAGAAATTAAAAGTGACATCCTTGAATTACTGTATATACAAGATCCCTCCGAAAAGGATAAATTAGAAAAAAATATTACTGACAATAATACTCAAGATAATGAATACATGAAAGAATGCGACCAACTGCTTACAGATGAAAAGCAAAAAAATGTATACAATGATTTTAATAATAATGTACATCAATATAGAACTGTACGGGATAATATAATTAAACTAATAGATGCTGGAAACTATGAAGAAGCTATAAAACAATATAAAGATACATTTCAAACTTCTGATGCAATAATTAACAATTTAGATCAATTGATAGGACTTAATTTAAATGAAGCTAAAGATTCAAATGATATCAATGCTTCATTGAATACCAAAGCTAATACTACCATGATCTTAATTAGCATTCTTGGCCTTATATTATCAATCATAATAGGATTGATACTCGCAAAAGATATACATACACCTCTAAAAATAATACAACTCTTTGGTGAAAAACTTGCAAATTATGATCTTTCATATGACTTTAAAGTTACACGAGGTGATGAATTTGGTCAAACTGGTGCCTCCTTATTCAAGGCTCAAGATAATATTAAAGAGCTTATAAAAACAATTATTGAAAATTCTCAAAGCATGAGCGCTTCTTCTGAAGAACTTTCAGCAACTGTTGAAGAAATCTCTTCAAAAGCTGCAAATATAGATGAAGCTGTAAATACCATCGCTGGCAGCATGCAGGAATCAAGTTCTGGTACTGAAGAAATAAGTGCATCTATTCAAGAGGTTAATTCAAGCATTAACATACTTTCACAAAAAGCAATGGACGGAAGTAATAATGCTAATGGTGCTAAGAATAGGGCTACACTCGTTAAATCTAATAGTAAAACAGCCATTGAAAAAGCCAGAGAAATTTATAGCGAAAAAGAAAAAAACATGAGAAAAGTTATTGAAGATGGAAAGATAGTTGATAATATAAAAGTTATGGCGGATACTATAGCAAATATAGCTGAAGAAACTAATTTACTTGCACTTAATGCAGCTATAGAAGCCGCTAGAGCTGGTGAACAGGGAAAAGGCTTTGCTGTTGTGGCTGAAGAAGTTAGACAGCTTGCAGAGCAATCCTCAGAAGCAGTGCAAAATATTCAAACAACTATAATTGAAGTACAGGCAGCCTTTAAAAACAGTATTGATACTGGAAATGATATATTAGATTTTATAAATAAAGATGTACATGACCAATTTATTGAATATGAAAACACAGGTGACCAATATTATGATGATTCAGATTTCGTAAATAATATGTCTGAAGAAATTGCCGCCATGTCCGAAGAAGTTACTGCTACCGTTGGACAAGTTAGTGAGGCCGTGCAGTCCTTAGCTCAAACGGCTCAAAGTTCCAGCGAACATACTGAAACAATAAAAGAGAGCATAGATGAAACTACTCAAGCTATTGAGCAAGTGGCCCTAGTGGCTCAGAATCAGGCAGAACTTGCTCAAAAACTAACTTTTATAATTCAAAAGTTTAAGCTTTAAACTAATAATATTTAATTTATTATCCTGAATTAATATAATAACTTTAAATATAATTTTTCACTATGCCTAAAATTTTTACTAAGTAGCATAAATTAAAAGGCTGCTATTGCTTAACTCATTTCCTATTTCAATGAAACAAGTAAAGCTTTAAAGCAGCCTTTATTATGGTATTATTAGTTTATATCATTATCTGCCGGAAATAAAATTCCACCTTTTTTTCTTGCTATTGTTTGAACTTCGCTAACTATTAGACTGTGTTCTAACATTCTATAGCAGCCTTCTAAATCATTATTTTCTATCATATCTGCAAATTCAATAAATTCATTAGCCATACGATGCTCATAGTTATTTTCATTTATTACTGTACTAGTTCCATCGTTCTTTATTAATTCAAATCTTTCACATACATTTGCAGGAGTGTCCTGATAAATACAGCCTTCATCACCTTGGATATTATTTGCAATTGGTGCTCTGCAATCCTTTGCTCCAATGCATACACATTTAAACTTACCATAATCCAATAATAATACTCCAGATGTATCTATGCCTCTTTCAACATTTGCATGATATTCAACATTTTTAGGTTTTCCAAATAGGCCTACTGCATAATGAATATTATAAATATTCAAATCCATTAATGCCCCTCCTGAAAATTTAGGATCAAAAGCTGGTAATACATTTCCTGCTTTAAACTTATCATATCTGCTTGAATATTGAGAATAATTACATTGAACAATTTTAATATTACCTAATGTAGGAAGTAATTCTTTTATCTTTTTATAGTTAGGAAGGTATTGATTAGTTATTGCTTCAAATATAAATAAATTTTTTTTCTTAGCTAAATTGCTTAAAATTAATGCTTCCTTATATGTTGATGTAAAAGGCTTCTCTACAATAACATTTTTATTAGCTTCAAGAGCTTTTTTAGCAAATTCAAAATGCAGATTGTTAGGTAATGCAATATAAATTGCATCTAAATCACACTTTAATAGTTCATCATAATCATAAAATATTTCTTTAATGTTATATTTATTTTTAAGTTCGGTTATTATCCCTTCACTACTTTTTCTACCACAAATCGCTGCTAGTTCTAAACTTTCTAAAGATGGATTAATTGCTAAAAAGTCCTTTACAATCATTCCAGAACCCATAATGCCTAGTTTCATTTTTTTCCTCCTTTTTATCCTAACGTAATTATAAGTTATTATTAATTTTATAATAAAGCCTTTAGTTTTGTAAACATTTAGTTTTAAATGCACATAACAAATTATGCACCTCATATTAATATTTAATAAACTTTATAATAAAAGACCACTGAGCGTTCTTTTATAAAATTTTCAATCTTAAAACATACAACTTAAAATTGAAGTTTCATTAATAAAAATAGCTTTTCCAGTGGTCTATCATATATAATTTTCTAAAATATTACGATAATTCAAACGCTCCAGTATATAATTGATAATACTTTCCTTTTTGTTCAATTAAATCATCATGATTTCCTCTTTCAATAATTCGTCCTTGGTCTAAAACCATAATTACATCAGAATTTTTAATTGTAGAAAGTCTATGAGCAATTACAAAAACTGTTCTTCCTTTCATTAGCTTATCCATACCATCTTGAACAATCTTTTCTGTTCTTGTATCAATACTAGATGTTGCTTCATCAAGTATTAAAACTGGAGGATCAGCTATGGCAGCTCTTGCAATTGTTAATAACTGTCTTTGTCCTTGTGAAAGACTTCCTCCATCGCTAGTAAGAATTGTATCATAGCCCTTTGGAAGATGTTTTATAAATTGATCTGCATTAGCAAGCTTTGCTGCTGCACGAACTTCTTCATCTGTAGCACCTAATTTACCATACCTTATGTTATCAGCAACTGTTCCTGTAAAGAGGTGTGCATCCTGAAGTACTATTCCAAGAGAACTTCTTAAATCATCTTTTTTGATTTTATTAATATTTATTCCATCATATCTAATCTTTCCATCTTGGATGTCATAGAAACGGTTAATTAAATTTGTGATTGTAGTCTTTCCTGCACCTGTAGCTCCTACAAAGGCTATCTTTTGCCCAGGCTTTGCATAAAGCTTTATATTATGAAGTATGATTTTTTCATCATTATAGCCAAAATCCACATCATCAAATACTACTTCACCATTAAGTTTTGTATACGTAATTGTACCATCTTCATGAGGGTGTTTCCATGCCCATATTCCTGTACGCTTTTTAGATTCAGCTATTGCTCCATTTTCATCCTCTGTTGCATTAACTAAAGTTACATAGCCTTCATCCATTTCCTTCTCTTCATCAAGAAGCTTGAAAATACGCTCTGCTCCAGCTAGAGCCATAATAACAAAATTAAACTGTTGAGACATTTGATTTACTGTCTGGCTGAAGGTTCTTGTTAATTGCAGGAATGCTGCAAGACCTCCAAGGGTAAAACCTCCAATAGAACCTATTGCAAGAATCGAACCAATAATAGCTACAGAAACATAATTTATATAACCTATATTACCCATGATAGGCATTAGTACATTAGCATATTTATTTGCATTGTTTGCGCTATTAAAAAGCATATCATTGAGTTTATCAAAGTTAATTTTTGCTTCTTCTTCATGGCAGAAGACTTTTACAACTTTTTGTCCTTCCATCATTTCTTCTATATAACCATTAACTGCACCTAAATCCTTTTGTTGATGTCCAAAATATTTTCCACTCTTTGCACCAATAAACTTAGTTACTTTAAACATTAATAATATAATTAATATTTCTACTATTATTAATGGGAGACTTAAAATAATCATTGAGACAAGTACACCTATAACAGTTATAATTGCTGATAATAGTTGTGGTATCCCCTGACTTATCATTTGCCTTAACGCATCTGTATCATTTGTATAAAGACTCATTAAGTCTCCATGGGCATGAGTATCAAAAAACTTAATCGGTAGTGTTTCCATGTGTGAAAACATATCGTCTCTTATCTTTTTAAGAGATCCTTGAGAAATTATAATCATCATACGACTAAATGCATAGGTTGCTATAACTCCAACATAATATATTAATGCCATGGTAGCTATCATTTTAAGTAACGGGCCAAAATCTGGAGATACTGTATTTAACAATGGTGTTATATACGTATCTATCAAGGTTTTTAAGTACACTGTTCCAATTACATTTGCAAGAGAGCTTATAATAATTGTTATAATTACCATGCTAAATAAAAATTTATATTCTTTAAGTATATATATTAAGAGCCTTTTTAATGTCTTTAAAGAATTTTTACTCATCTTAGCATGACCTCTAGCCCCGCCTGGTCCACGCATTGCTCTAGGTCTAGCAGTATTATTTTGACTCATTATTATCAGCTCCTTTCACTTGGGATTCGTAAACTTCACTATATATTGAATTTGATTCTAATAATTCTGCATGTGTTCCAAATCCATCTATTTTTCCATCTTCTAATACAATAATTTTATCTGCATCTTCTATAGAAGAGATACGCTGTGCAATAATAATTTTTGTTGTATCTGGAATTGTCTCCTTAAATGCCTTTCTAATTAATGCATCAGTTTTAGTATCAACAGCACTTGTGGAATCATCTAAAATCAGTATTTTAGGCTTTTTAAGAAGAGCTCTTGCAATACATAGTCTTTGTTTCTGTCCTCCTGATACATTACTTCCGCCCTCTTCAATATGAGTGTCATATTTATCTGGGAAATTTTCTATAAATTCTTCTGCTTGAGCTTGTCTACAAGCTTCAATTATTTCCTGATCGGTTGCATCCTTTCTTCCCCATCTTAAATTTTCTTTTATTGTCCCGGAAAATAATACATTTTTTTGTAATACCATCGAAACTTCATCTCTAAGAGTCTCTATATCATAATTTTTAACATCAACTCCACCAACTTCAATAGTCCCGCTCATTGTATCATATAATCTTGGTATAAGTTGAACTAATGTAGATTTAGAGCTGCCGGTTCCCCCTATAATCCCTATAGTTTCACCAGAATTTATCTTGATATTTATGTTTTCCAATACACATTTATCTTTATCCTTGCTATAAGAGAAACTAACATCCTTAAAAGAAATAGTTCCATCTTTAACTTCATAAATTGGATTCTCTGGATTTATTAAATCGCTCTTTTCATCCAATACTTCTATAATTCTTTCTGCTGAGGACTTGGACATAATTACCATTACAAACACAAAAGACATCATCATAAGACTGATCATTATATTAGTTGTATAAGCAAACATGCTCATTAACTCACCTGTTGTCATGCTTCCGCCAACAATCATCCTTGCTCCAAGCCAGGATAAAAGCAAAATACAAGTATAAACTGCAAACTGCATGGCTGGCCCATTAATTATTATTAATTTTTCAGCTCTCATAAAATATTTATACAAGGTTTCAGAAGCCTTATAGAATTTATTTGTTTCGTGTTCTTCCCTTACATAAGCCTTTACAGTCCTTATGGCTGTCAAATTTTCCTGCACGCTTGCATTTAAATTATCATATTTTTTAAAAACCTCTTGGAAATATGGATGCGCCTTCGTCATTATAAAGTACAATGCAAACCCTAGAAAAATTATTGCTCCTAAAAATACTAATGCTAATTTTGCATTAATATAAAAACTCATAGCCATTGCAAAAATAAGCATAAAAGGTGCTCTAACAAACATTCTTATCAGCATTTGAAATGCATTTTGTACATTTGTTACATCTGTTGTAAGTCTAGTTATAAGTCCAGCTGTAGAATATTTATCTATATTTGAAAAAGAATATTCCTGAATGTTATAATACATTGCTTTTCTTAAATTTCTAGCAAAGCCTGTTGAGGCACTTGCTGCATATTTTCCTGATAAGGCACCACATGAAAGTGATATGAATGATATACAAATCATTATTACTCCGTAAATATATACATATTTCATATTTCCTTTGTTTACTCCATTATCAATGATTGATGCCATTAATAGTGGAATAATTGTTTCCATCACTGCTTCTAATCCAACATATACTGGAGTCAAAACTGTATCCTTTTTAAATTCAGCTATATAGCCTGCTAATCTTTTTATCATAACCTTCCTCCCTTTGTTAGGTTTCTAACTAATAGTTTTCCAAAAAAAATTGCAATCAATCAGCAACCTTTACAGATAATCTATCAATTAAAGAAATTAATATATTCATTTCCGCCTCACTTAATTCATCTCGTAATGATTTCTCAAAGTTAAGGATAAAATCATATATATTGCTTTGGGCTTCTAATCCCTTTTGGGTAAGTATTATCTTCTTAAGCCTTGCATCTTCAGAAACACTTACTCTTTCAATAAATCCATTTTTCTCCATAAGCTGAAGCACACTAGTTACAGAAGAACGCCTGATATCAAGTTCTTCTTCAATATCCTTTTGAAATATATCGCTTTCTTTAGATTTAAAATAAATAAAACCAAGAATCCTTCCCTGAACACCTGTTATCCCATATTTCGATGCCTCTTTGTCTATTTTTCTATGAATTCTATTAGCTAGTATATTTATCTTTTTTCCTATATTTTCCTCTTTATCCATACGCATACTCCTATCATTTTGTTAGGCTTCTAACATTATTTAATTATAATTGTTACTAAAATCTTTGTCAATATAGTTATTATCAACCTTTTACATATAAACGAATCACACATTGTATTTATTGAGTCAAATAAAATTTCAACATCAAAAGACTTATAAAATCGTTAATATTTGTATATAGATATACAAGGGGGGATTTAACCATGAACAAAAAAATAAGAAAAATGATTACATGTACACTCATAATCAGTGCCTTATGTACTACTTCGCCTGTAACAAATCTACTTAAGACAAACGCATATGCATCATCTACTGATGATACTAAGTTGAAATACCTTGATTTAAATCATAGTCATAGTGGCTTTTCATCCAACTATGATACTTATTTAGATGATCTTTATTTAAGTAATGGATATATGTCTTTTAATAAGGATAAGACTTCTTACTATGTAGCTGTTGACTCATCAGTTGATAACACAAAAATTACAACTAAACTAAAAGATGGAGCAAATCCTTCAAATACATCGAATGAGAGAAATCAATGGGTATTTTTAAATGGACACATGCAGTATATTGACGCTTCAGGAAATCCATTAAAAAATACTTGGTTTTGGGATAGTAATATTAAAAAATATCATTTTTTAAATAGTAATGGATACATGCATACAGGCTGGCTTTCTTATAATTCACATTGGTACTACTTGGATGAAAATGGTATTATGTTAACCGGCTGGCAATATTTAAACGGCAGCTGGTATTACTTAAATTATGGAGGCGAGATGTTGACTGGCTGGTTTAAGGATAATAATGGAAGCTGGTACTTCTTCGATACTAATGGTACTATGTTAACTGGCTGGATAATTAATGATGGCAAATACTATCATTTAAGTAATAGTGGCGCCATGGATTATAATCAAATTGTTGATGGATTCAGATTAGGTTCTGATGGTGCTTGGATTGGAAGATAAAATAAATTCTCCATGAATTTATTTTATCCAGTTTTAAAAGGATCTCATTAAAACACCAAATAGAAGATACATACATTTTTTGCGCTTTATAAATATTCACTGAAATAAGCATTAAATGTATGTACCTCCAGTTAATCTTATTTGATTATTAAATGTACATTTATATTTTAACATATCACTAAATTCTATTCAGTTACAACTACATCAAAGGAAGTTTTTGTTCCGTTAACATCTATAGTAATAGTAACTTTTCCTGGCTTATGTGCTACAATTTTAGGATTAATATTTCTATAGAATCCATCCTCTAGATCCAAATCAATTCCCGGATATACAGTTTTTTCATCGGTACTGCTGCATATTGCTATTAGATTAGGAAATGATGTACTTTTATTATCTGTGCTTTCTATCTTAATTTCTCCTAAATATATAGACTGATTAGTTTTGCAATATAATGTCTTACCATCAACTGTTGCTTTTTGCTTTGCATTATCTAACTTATCTCCGCTTTCATTTTGAATTAACTTTCCTTTGAAGGTTGGTTCTTCTGAATATGCATAAGCTGAATTCATCATTTTACTATCATCTAAATTAACTTCATAATTATCTGTAGTTGACTTAGTTGTAAGTGCACCTTTTGTCCATAATTCATCATTTTCATTAGTTATACCTTTTATAAATTCACCATCATTTCCCAAAAGATACTTCGAGCCATCTTGTCCAACATATTCACCTCTTTGAAGCACTCCATCATCATTAAATACATATATGTCTCCATCTATATTCCATCCACCGCTTGCAAAAATACCATCGGTAACTTTGAAATACGTATTTCCATTTTCATTAAACCAACTGAAATTTGAAGTTGACATCATCTTTTCTTCTGAAGGTTGATTTGTATCAATACTATTTGACTCAATTTTTGCTGGAAGACTATTATTCAGCCATCTTCCATTATTATCAAATTCATATATTTTATCTTTTATTTTTAATTTACCAGTGGCCATTGCTCCGTTATTCTGTAAGTAATACCACCATGCTCCATCTTTAATCCATCCCTTTTCCATGTATCCGTTAGTTTCAAAATAATACCACAATCCATCTATTTTTTTCCAGCCTGTACAATAAGAATTTCCTTCTGTATACCACCATCCAGAGGTATCTTCTTTCCATTCTGCTGAAACTCCTATAGGCACTAGTGTAATTGTCGATGTTAAAATAAGAAGACTGCAAATTAATTTTTTAATCATATTTTTATTACCGCCTTTTCATAACTTCCCACTTATTACAAGTTATTTTATATAGAAATAATTCCGTATCTATATAATTATTCAATTATATAATAATAATACCATTTTATTTTCTTTTTGTATGTAATTGTTTAGGTACAATTTAATAAGATTTCAGCAAAAAAATTGAAAACTACTTGCACACGTTCTCTATTAACATTATTTTATTTTTTGCCATATTTTTTATCCTATTTTTGAAAATTTAATATTTTTATCATGTAAAGGTTAACTTTATATAAAAAAACACAATTCAAGTTTTATTATATTTTTTACTTTTTTTAACTTTTATACAAATTTTTGTCTTGCAAGACTTTGAAAAATTATCGTATATTATAAATGGATCAAAATTTTTGGTATATTTTTCAATTATTTATACTGAAAATACTATAAAACTTCAGGGGGAGTCATTATGAAATGGTTTAACAACTTAAATATGTCAAAAAAACTAATACCAGCATTTATTACTATAGCTTTATTTATAGCTTTGGTTGGAACCGTCGGAATAAGAAACATGCAAACTCTAAGTAAAAATGCAAAAAATATGTACGAACAAAATCTTACTTCTATTCAGAAATTAAATAAAGTCAAACAGGACACTTTAGAAATAAAATATGATCTATCAGAAATATCAAACCTTGAGAACAAAGACAATCAAAATCCTAACTTAGAAAAAGAAATTTTTACTTATGCAGCTGAAACAGACGCTATTCTTGGTGATTATGAAAAAAACTTTTTAACTGAAGATGAAAAAGATTCCTTCCAAAAATTAAAAAATGATTTAAATGAGTTTAGAAACATCTACTCTAATGTAATAAAGCTCGCAGATGTAAAGGATTTCGAAGTATCCAAAACTAAACTTTCAGAAATCACCATAGTTCAAACTGATTTATTTAAAGACTTTGATGATTTAATTAGAGCTAATAATGATAAAGCATTTAATGCATATTCTCAAAGTGAAAGCACATTCAATTCCTCATTATTCTTCTCAATATCTATAATAGTTTTAGGTTTAGTATTGGCTATAGCAACTGGATTACTTATAGCAACAAACATAAGCAAGCAGTTACGAAAGCTCCTAAATCTTGCTGAGGCAATTGGCGAAGGTGATTTCACTCAAAAAATAGAATTAAATAATAATGATGAAATCGGTAGAGTTTCTAAAGCATTAAATAAAGCCGTTGAAAATATACAGGAACTTGTAATAAAAATAGCTAGCAGTGCTGAAATGATGGATCTATCCAGTGGAGATTTATCCACTACTACTGAGGAAATCTCATCAATGATGCATTCTTCAAGTGAAGCTACAGAAACAATTGCTCAAGGAGCTCAAGATTTAAGTGCGACTACTGAGAAGTTACATGCTTCAATGGATGAAATAGCTATAAATACATCTAACTTAGCTGATAAAGCAGAAGAATCAAGAATTTCCGGTGATGAAATAAATAAGAGAGCTATTGAAATAAAGGGAAAAGCTACTGAGAACATAAAACAAAATAATAAGATATATGAAGAGAAAAGGCTTAATATCATAAAAGCAATTGAAGATGGTAAGGTCGTTGAAGAAGTTAAGATGATGGCAGAATCTATTGGAAGCATAGCAGAACAAACTAATCTCCTTGCCCTAAACGCTGCCATAGAAGCTGCAAGAGCTGGCGAACACGGAAAAGGCTTTGCAGTAGTAGCTGAAGAGGTTAGAACCTTAGCTGAACAATCATCTGAAGCAGTAATACAAATTCAAAATATGGTAACTCAAGTAAGAAATGCTTTCGATGCATTATCTTCAAGTGGTCAAGATATTCTTGATTATATGGCAAATAACGTAAAGTCAAGCTATACATTACTTTTAAATACAGGTATACAATATGAAAAAGATGCAAACTTTGTCAGCAGTATGGCTACTAATATAGCTACAGCTGCAAAGCAGATGAGTGAAACAATAACTCAAGTAAATCAAGTATTTGAGGGTATTTCCGAACTTGCAGAAGAATCAGCTGCTAGTTCAGAAGAGGTATTGGCCAGTATAAATGAAGTTACTAAAGCTTCAGCTCAAGCCGCTGATTCTACTCAAACTCAAGCGGAGCTTGCTCAAGGATTAACCCAATTGGTAAGGAACTTTAAAATTGACATTGAATTTTAAATAAAAAATTAGAGATTGATGCAATGATATGAATATTTTTGCATCAATCTCTTTTTATATTAATAATCTTATAATACTTTTCTATTTCCATCTTTATCAAAAACTTTCCGCAAATGAATTTCAGTATAAAATATAGACCCTAAAACAAGCATTACAGTCACTATTCCTGATATTTTTCTGCTTATACTTGGATAATCTTTATAAAAAAATGTGATTGTTAAAGAAAGCAATAAACATATTATACCACTTACTATCATCATCATAGCACTAAACGCATTACCTTCCTTCCAAGTTTCCTTATTCTTCATAGAAAAAAAAGTTCTATAGCCAAAAATCCCATTTACTTCTTCTGGTGCCCAAAGTTTTAGTGCAACCCCGCATATTATAAATATAATACTTGGTAATGCATTCCGTATTAATCCCATAAGTTTTGCCTCCAAATTACATCTTAGTCATTGTTACTTCTAACCATATTTCCCTTATACCAAAATCATAACCCACTTATTTTTAGAACTAATAATTTTATAAATAATAAAAGCACATAGCTATTATAACACAACTTGTAATTTTTTCTATACTAAAAATATAGAATACATTCTCATCTTTTTATTGGAAAATACAATTCTGCTGTATCATCCGTAATAAGTCCAAATTCAAATCCATGAGCTTTATAATATTCTATTATCTGTGGAAGAGCTTTGCAGGTATTCTTATTCATATCAGTACAGTGTAAAAGTAACATTACCCGATCCTTTTTATCGCTGCCCTTTATAGCTCTTGAATACAACTTATATGGTGAAGTTCTTGGGTTTAATCCATCACAATTATCTATGTTCCAATCATAAACTCTAAAATTATTATCATGTAATTTTTTTAAATAACTTTTGCTTAAATGTTTATAGCTGCCGCCTGGAAATCTGATTATATTGGGTTCTACTCCAACAACCTTCTTTATTTCGGCACGGCACTCAATCATCTCTTGTATGAATTTATCTTCATTACAATAAATTCTTTTAAAATTATGGGTATATGTATGAAGTCCTATGCTATTTCCCTCTTCATAAATCCTTTTTACTATGTCCTCTCTACCTTCAATTTGATTTCCAATAAGAAAGAATGTTGCTTTAACTTCATTTGCTTTCAATATATCTAAAACATTATTTGTCACTTTATAACTAGGTCCATCATCAAAAGTTAAGTAAATTATCTTTTTCTTATGCTTAGAAATCTTTCCATTTTCTGCTTTACTTTCAGCATTTACACTTAAGGAATCAGCTGTTGTAACAGCTCTAACAGTTTCCTGAAACATAGAAATAATAAGAAATGTACTAAAAACAAAAGTTAAAATATATCTTAATTTATTTTTCATCTTATCTCCTCCAATGTAACTTTCTTTATTTTTCATTAGATTATTTCTCTTTTTTATTATTTGCTATTTTCAGGCCTTTATTTATGGTAATTTCAGATTTATAATAGTGTTAAACATTTTTATAATAAAATAATAAACTTATTTTACATTTTGATTATTTACTCTATATTTAATTTAGTTTCATAAGCTATATTATTAGAAAAATAGGAGTGATAACTTTTGCAGACTATAATTGAATTAATTAATAATTATGGATATATAATTTTATTTTTTGCTTTAGCTCTTGAATTGATTTTACTTCCATTACCTGGTGAGCTAATGATGACTTATTGTGGTTTTCTTATTTATAAAGGTAACATGGACTTACTTCCAAGCATACTAACAGCCACTGCTGGTGTAACATTTGGAATAACAATATCATATATAACTGGTAGTACATTAGGCGAGCGTTTTTTTCAAAAATATGGCTCATATTTTCACCTTGGGCCCAATCGTTTAAAAAAAGTTTCATCATGGTTTGATACATATGGTACTAAACTAATTTTCCTAGCTTATTATATCCCAGGAATCAGGCACATTACTGGTTATTTTTCAGGCATAACGAAACTTTCTTATAAAAAATTTGCTTTAAATGCATATTTAGGTGCCCTTGTATGGACTTCCACTTTTATCTCATTAGGTAATTTTCTCGGATTAAATTGGTATAAGTTTCACAACTATTCAAAAGAATTTACAATTATAGTAATTTCACTTACTGCTTCAATTTTATTAATTCTCTATATCTACAAGAAATCGCAAATTTCTGTACTAAAATCACCTTATAAAACTATGAACTTTCTTAATTCAATTGGAAAGATAAAGCTTGCACTCTTTTCAATTGTGGCTATGCTTTTAGGTTTCTTTGCCTTTTATAACTTTACTTAAAGATATTTTTTATGTAACTCCATTTACTTTCATACATTTCAAAGTACAAAAAGTGTTGTATCAATTAAACTGATATAACACTTTTTTAATATAAACTACATTATTAAATATTTTCCTTTTCTATTTTTAATTATAAAATTTGTTCTGTTCTCTCAATAATATCATCTTGTGTCTGCTTAGATAATACATTAAAGAAGGCACTATAACCTGCAACTCTGACAATTAAATCTCTATGTTTTTCTGGATTTTTTTGTGCATCAATTAAGGTATCTCTAGAAACTACATTATACTGAACATGGAAACCTTCTAATCGATTGAAGAACGCTCTAATTAATAAAATTAATTTCATTCTATCTTCTTCCTTGGATAACATTTGTGGTGTAACTTTCTGATTTAATAATACACCTCCAGTAATATCATGTGTCGGCAATTTTGAAACTGATTTAAATACTGCTGTAGGTCCATTTTTATCCATTGCGTGAGATGGTGAACATCCTTCTGCTAAAGGTTCTCCTGCTTTTCTTCCATCTGGAGTTGCTAAGGTTCCAGCCCCTTGCGGTACATTAGCAGATATGGATGATGTTCCCGCATAATAGCCTCCTCCAATTGGACCCCTTCCATACCTAGTATTTTTATATTTCTTTATTTCATCAATATAAATTTCATAGGCATCTCTTAATAATAAGTCTACATAATCATCATCATTTCCATACTTAGGTGCATTATTAATTAAAATTTCCTGAATCCTTCTACCTTCCTCTCCCTCATAATTATTACTTAGTGCATCCCATAATTGTGCTGGAGTAAAACTCTTATCCTCAAATACACATTTCTTAATGGCTGCAAGAGAATCTCCAAGGTTCGCAATACCTACCTGTAAATCACTGATAAAGTCATATACCGCTCCGCCTTCTTTTAGATTTAGTCCTCTTTCAATACAATCATCTGTTAACGCAGAGCATAACACATCTGCTGTAACCTCTTCTATAGCCATATCTGCGCAACTATCTATTATTACACTATGCCTTGTAAATTCACGAATAATTTTATCCCAAGCTTTCATAACCTCATCAAAAGACGTCATATTCTTAAAGTGGCCTATGCCCTCACAAAGCCTTGTCCCTGATTCAGGGTCTATTCCATTATTTAATACAATTAATAATGATTTAGGAAAATTTAAGAAACTCATTCCAGTACATCTATAGCCCCATTTTCCTGGAACTGCAACTTCAACACATCCAATTGCACTATAATTGTAGGCATCTTCCTCTGCTACTCCCTTTTCTATAAAAGAAGGAATAATAACCTCGTCACTATTAAAAGCTGGCATCCCAAATCCTAATCTCACAACTTCAATACATTCTTTCATAAAATCATCAGACAATCCCTTGTGGTAACGCACTGTTAAGTTAGGTTGTGGCAATTTTGCTTGAGCAACACTTTTTAGAATTAAATAACTTAATGGATTAACTGCATCTTTCTTATCAGAGGTTTGTCCACCAACTGTAACATTTTGATATAATGGACTCCCTGCACTAAATCTTGTATGTGACCAGCTTCTTATTTTATTTATTGTAAATGTCTTAAGCCATAAGTTTGTCAATAATTCAGTAGCACTGTATTCAGTAATAATTTTATTTTTTAAGTCATTTTCATAATAAGGATTTAAGTATTGATCCATTCTTCCGTATGAAAGTGAATGCCCATTTGACTCAATTTGTAAAACCAAATGAATCATCCAAATTGATTGTATTGCCTCATGAAAGGTATCTGCTGGATAATACGGAACCTTATTTAGTATTCTAGACATTTCCAATAATTCTGTTTTTCTAGTATCATTATTTTCCGTTTTTGACATTTCCAAAGCTAAATCTGCATAACGCTTTGCAAAAGCTGCTACTGCATCAATTGCAATTAAAATTGCTCTATAAAAATAAGATTTATTTAAGTTTCTATAATCCGTAAGATCTAATTCTTTTAACTTCCTTTCTGTTCTCTCTTTATAATTTACCAATCCAAGCTTTAATACTCTATCATAATTAACTGCAATATGAGCATCTCCTGAAGTAATATTTCCCTCTGCTTTTATAATTCCAAGGTCATAAAAAATTCTGCTTTCAGCAGGCATTCCTGCAAGCCCTCTATCTTTTAATGTTTTATGTTCCCAAAATGGTGCAATTTCTTTTAAAACTTTTTTAGAATCTTCCGTAATATAGAATATATCCCCCTCACGTTTTTCAAATTCATCTAATTCATCAATAACCCAATCCATCGCGTATTCGGGAAAAATAGGAGCTGAGCGATTAGATGAAGCTTGATTACCTGCAATTACTGTATCATCTTCAATGAATATAGTCATATTTTTTAATATATTTTCTAAGCACAATGCTCTACGCAGCACCATTGGTTTATCCGCATGTTCTTTGTAACTTTCTGTGGTAAACTTAGCCCTTTCTACACACACCATAGGTTTTGCATTTAATAATTCCTCACGGAAATTATGCATTCTTATTGTTAATTCTCCAAAATAATTCATAAACATTCCCCTTTCATTTAATAACTTAATACTCAAGCACCTAGCGCTCATATTTTTATTTCATTTGAAATAATTTTATTTTCATATGCACTTCAATTATATACTATAGTTACATTTTATCAATAATTATATTTCATTTGAAACTTATATGTTTTTCTTTTGAAATTTACATATATAATCATATCTCTTAAAAATAAAAGATATAACTGCTATGTTGATATTAATACATAGCATTGCGTACTTTAAGGGAGTATAAATCAAATTCAAATTGATTTTTATTGTGATTGTTATTCAAAACATAATCTAATTAAAGAAAATATAATCAGCTACTTTTATATGTGTAAATAGAAAAAAATTCAATATATGTTTATTCGCAGGATTTATAAATCATTAAATATCTGCTCTTCAACATACATTGAATTTCTTTTTTAATATGTACACTAAAATTCATTTATTGTATTATTCTATACTTACCATTTGGACATGTACTTTTTCTTTCCTTAAACTTTCCAAAACATCTTCTGGAATATGAGTATCCGTTAGGACATAATCTACTTCGTCTGTTCTAAACTGAGATACTACTCCTCGTTCGGAAAACTTTGAAGATACTGTTAATATTACAATTTTATCAGCACTTTCAGCCATAGCCTTTACAGTTTCTGTACGCATTAAATTTTTTCCTGTAAACCCTATTTTAGAATTATAGCCATCGGTTCCAACAAATAATTTATCTACAAAAAAATCTTTTACTGATTTTCTAGTAAGCGGTCCCACCACAACCTGAGATTCTGGTTGATAATCTCCTCCCAATAATACTACTTTAGCATTTCCTTCTCTAATATATGAGGCTATAAAAGTAGAATTAGTAATAATGGTTATATCTTTTTTATTATATGCAAGTTCTTCTGCAAGCAAGGCACACGATGAACCAGATTCAATCATAATTGTTTCCCCATCGCTTACAAGCTCACTTGCTAAATGTGCTATTTTCCGTTTTATATCATAATTAAAAGCTAATCTGCTGTTTATATCATCACTTGAGGTCATGACAGCATATCCGTGCTCACGCTTTAGCAATCCTTTCTCTTCTAATGCTCCAAGATCTTTCCTTATCGTAACTTGAGACACCTTTAAAAGTTCTGCTAACTTACTGACTTCTATACGTTTATTTTCATTCACAATTTCAAGAAGCTTTGTGTATCTATTTATCATAGCAACCTCCTATCTATTAAATCTAATGGAATTATAACACAAACTATTTACAAAATAAACTAATCATATTTCGAATAAAAGCAGCCTTATTCTATCAATGTTCATCTAATCATCTAAATTGCTTTATTATAGCAGTTATTATTCGTTCGAAACAAAATTTTATTTCAAAAGAAATTTAACCTTTACACTTAAAATTTTTCGTGTTAACATTAATTCATAAAATGTATTAATAAATGGAGATGATTCATATGAAGGATTTAAAGGCTTGTATTTTTAACATTCAGAAGTATAGTATACATGACGGTCCTGGAATTAGAACCGTAGTATTTTTTAAAGGCTGTCCATTAAGGTGTTCATGGTGCTCAAATCCAGAATCTCAAGATTCTAAAATACAAATTATCTGGGATAAAAGCAAGTGTGTAAAATGCCTTCATTGCATAGATGTTTGCCCTCAAAAAATCATCTCTTTATCTGATAATAATATAGAAGTTCGTTCGAAGAAATGTGATGATTGTTTAAAATGTGTAAATTCTTGCCCTAATAAAGCTCTTTCAATAGAAGGTGAACTTTTAACTCTTGAACAAGTTATGAAAGAAGTTATGAAAGACGAGGTATTTTATGAAGAATCCACTGGTGGTGTTACATTATCTGGCGGTGAAGTATTGATGCAGCACGAAGTTGCATCTAAGCTTTTAAAACTTTTAAAAGAGAAAAATATACACACAGCAATTGAAACCACTGGATATATTTCAAATAAAGTATTCTCGCAATTTATAAACAATGTTGATTTATTGTTATTTGACGTAAAGCATTATGACAGAGATAAACATTTTAAAGCCACAAATGTTTACAATGATATAATCATAGAAAATTTAAAATATGCAATAAAAAGTAAGAAAGACGTTATCATACGTATTCCTGTTATTCCAAATATAAATTATAGTTTAGAAGATGCTAAAGGATTTTGTAAACTACTTAAATCTATTAACGCTGAAAAAATAAACCTGCTTCCGTTTCATCAATTTGGCCAAAAAAAATACACACTTTTAAACAAGCCTTATGCTTTCAGTAATATAAAGCAACTTCATGAGGAATATTTATTGGAATATAAAAATATATTCATCGAAAATGGGTTTGTACTACTATAAAATACCCTTTTCAATACTCCCCCTGAAATTTATAAAAATTTTGTGTCCTATAGTTTTTAGTCTTTACCTATATTATAAAATATTTTTATCCTTTAATATATTCTTGGCTATCTGCTCTGCCAACACACCAGTTGCATTATCTTTTCCTTCAATATTAACAGCCAAAAAGAAAACATCATTATCACTTTCAACATAACCAATAAACCACCCGTTTATGCTTTTATTTCCATCTGTGCCTGAACCTGTCTTACCTGAAAGCACTATTCCATTTTGCTCCGAAATCTTTAAAACCTTCTTAACAATATCTATATTCCTCCTTGAAAAGGGCAGTTTATAATCATACATATTTCTCAAAATTTCAACTTGTTGCATTGGTGAAATCTTCAAAGAAGACTGCAGCCAAAATTTTGTTAGACCACCAGATATATCTTTATTTCCATAATCAATTTTAGAAAGATATTCCTGCATCCTTTCTTCTCCAACTTTTGATGCTACGTCTTGAAAATACCACACAACAGAATTAGCAACTGCACTTGATAGAGTTTGATCTTTATTCCATTCCTCTATAGCATACTTTGTCCCATTCCATTTAAAAATAGTATTTTCGTCCTGCAAAACATTAGTATCGAGACCTATTAATGCATTAACAATCTTAAAGGTAGAACATGGTGATATTTCCTTCTCACTTTTCGCCTCATTGTAAATTAAATACTTATTTTCATTTTTATCATATAAAACAAAACATCCATCATATCCAGAGAAATATTTACTTAAATCTTCATTTAAAACTTTTTCACTATTTTCATTATTTTTCTCCACATATATCATAGATGAATTAGAACTATTTTTACTTGTATTACTCCAAATAATCCATAAAATTAATGGTAACAAAAGAATTCCTAAAAAAACTAACTTTTTAAACATTGCCTTCCCCTATTTCGTTCAAAATAATTTAGATTTATCTACCATAAATTAGTCTCTTCCTCCTAAGACATAATCTTCATAAAATCCTTTTCATTTTTAACAAACTCAAATTCTTCACATTTAGATACGAAATCCTTACATTCCTTACTTATTTTAATCGCTTTATCCAAGCATTCTATGCACTCGTTTTTCAAATTTAAGCTCGCATATATTCTACTTTTAGTGAAATAAGCTAGACTTAAGTTTGATTTATCCTCACAAATTAATTTTACTGATTTATCACATAATTCTAATGCCTCGTTATACATTTTCTTTTTCAGAAAGATTATCGCTTTGTTTAAATACACTCTATGACTTTCCATTGATAATTCAATAACCTTATTGTAGCAGCTTTCAGCTTCATCATATTGATTAAGTTCAGCTAATGCGAAACCTTTTCTAAAATATGCTTCTGCACAATTTTTTTCTATTTCTATAGCTAAATTACAGCAATCTACCGCTTCTTCAAATCTTTTAGGATTAATTGAACTAAGTATTGACGCCTTTTCACAATAAAAATCTTCATTATAAGGTTGTAAATATATTAATCTATCTATACATTCTAATGCTTGATCAAATTCTCTTAAAGTAATATGTCCAATCATCTTATTCCAATAAATCTTTGCTTTTGTGTCATTCATTTTAATGATTTTATCGTATATTCTTATAGCTTGTTGAACTTTTCCATCTGTTAATAATACATTTGCTTTTGTTTCAAGAATATTTATTATTAATCTCTTAAAAATGTTCACAATTAGCTAACTCCTTTTATTTATATTAATTCTCCTATATATTGTATAAATACTCCGATTATGATATAATTCTAAAATTATTAGATTATAAAAATTCTTTAGTTTTAAGGAGGAAATTTTAATGAATACCGCTTCTGAGTTAAAAAAGCAAGCTAAAAATCAATTACGAAATAGATGGGGACTAGCTATTGGTGGGTGCTTTATTTCTATTATTTTCTTCCCAGCAATTTTAGCTGCAATTAATTTTTTTGCTGATACTAGCAGTTCTTTATTTATAAAAGCAATTGTTAATATAATTACACTATCTATTAATATTATCCTATTTATGGGAGCCTTAAACCTTTCATTAAACTATGCAAAAATTGAAAATACACCTTTATTAGATGACATATTTTCAGGCTTTAGTGTTTTTTTTAAGGCATTAATAATTTATATTATAATAACCATATGTATAGCTATAGGTCTTATTTTATTAATAATACCAGGTATTATAATAGCATTAATATTTTCTCAGTCATTATACATTTTAATGGATGATAAGAGCAAATCAATTATTGACTGTTTAAAGGAAAGTGCAAATATGATGAAGGGGCATAAGTTAGAATTTTTTATGCTTTCAGTAAGTTTTCTTGGATGGATTGCATTAATTATACTGCCATTATTCATATTAATATTATTCCCATTACCAATTTACTTTCTTTTAGTGTATATTTTACTATTATTGATAGGATTATCATTATTTCTTCCATATTTAAATGTAACTTTTGCTATTTTTTATCTGAGTGTAAAAAGATATTACTATGACGTTAGAGAAAACTAAATATCTGTTTTATATTTAAATAGAAAAAGAATGGTTTACTAGAGTGTAATAAATTATTCTAAATACCGGTTAGTAATCATTTAATAATGGATAAATATTTTTTAATTATCTGATACTTATATATTGCAGTGGAATTATGACAGTATTGCAATGTGCTTTAAGAATTCAATATTTTAGTGCTCATGATACGACGCTAAGATAAAAGGCAATGAACAATTATTATTTAATGTTCATTGCCTTTTGTCTTAGCTATATCTTTATTTCATAAGGAGTGTATATTGCTCAAAGCCAAATTCCATAATAATGAAATCATTACTTTTATTTCAACATGAATTAATTATAACATATCCTATTTACTTATACAAATTTTATTTTGTATAATTCTAAAATTTCAACTTAAACTAATTCTGTGCACTTTAACTAATAATGCTATTTAATTAAAATAATAAACACTAATTTCTTGGGTCTAAACTTTTATTTTAAAATAAGGAGAGTACAATGAAACTATTAAAAAAAATTTCTCTATTTCTTGCATTTTTGTTTATTACATCTATATTACAGCAAATACGTCCTATAAATTTTAATAGTATTTCATCAATAAATAATATAGATCCGCCTATAAGAGCCAGCGTGCTAATAAGTGACTTCAATATTTATATAACTTCACTTATAGTAGATAATATGAAAAAGGTTGAGTTAGAAAATCCTGAGACAATTCATTATACTTTTTTTGATTGCAAAGGAAGTCAAGATATACAAAATAAACAAGTAAACTCTATTCTCAGATCAAAAGAGGCTGACATTTTAATAATAGATATGGTAAATATAAATTCTACTAAATATGTTATGGACAGAATTAAAGAAAGTAATATTCCTGTGATGTTTTTTGGTAATGGTGAATTAACCCCTGTTATGTCTTACACTAAATCTTGTTTAGTAATTATAAATCCATCAGAAGGTGGTGTTTTACAAGGGCAAATTCTTGTTGATGCATGGAATAGAAATAAATCATATATTGATAAAAATAATGATAATGTATTACAATATGTTATGCTAGAAGGCTCCCTAAATAATATGTATGCAGTTGCACGTTCAAAATATTCTATTCAAACAATTAATGAAAATAATATAAAGACCGAGGACATATCCACCAAGATTTGTAACTGGAAAGAGGAAGAAGCCATGAACACTGTTAATTCACTACTCTTAAAATATGGCAATAAGATTGAAGCAATTATCTCTAATGATGACACCATGGCTATAGGTGCCATTACGGCTTTGCAAAGAAATGGCTATAATATCAATAGGCAAAATGTGCTTGTTGTAGGATTTGATGGACGGAAAGAAGCTCAGGATCTAATACAAAAAGGTGTAATGACAGGCACTGTGCTTGTAAATCCATATGATTGGGCTAAAGATGTTTATTTTATCGGAATGAATTTAATTTATAATAGAAATCTTATTGAAAATACAAATTGCACAATTGATTATACACAGAAACTATTAACTATACCATATGGAGGTGTAGTTGAAAATTTAAATTAATTATTAATAAAAAAAGCTTCATAAGCTTTTAATATAAAGCTTATGAAGCTTTTTTCAATTCCATTTCCTTGTTAACAGTGCTTTCATTACTAGAAGTATTTTCCTCAACTCTTGTAATATATTTAATTAAATTCATATAGTCAGCTGAACCTGCATTTGCCTCTGAAACTACTCCTGCTAATAATACTGCCTTTTTTAAAGCCTTTGAATTAAATACCTCTTTAATAAATTTAATCATTAAATCATCTCCTTAAATTTTATGCTCTTATAATACCCTTTTTTCGCATATAATAAAAGGATTTTTTTTACAGAAATCGTTTAATTTTATTAACAAACGGTTAACAATTTGTTAATAATTTATTTTTTATATTGAAACCTTTTACGAAAACGTATATAATTGATTGTTAATTATCAAACAAAGTCTTTTTATCTTAATATACTTCAAAATTTACTACTTTAATAATTTATTTACAAAAAAGCGTTGATAACCATATTCCTGGCTAACAACACTTTCTGTAACAAATCATTTTATTTTAACATTAATGCTGCTTCTTCGCTTGTTCTAATCTTACCCATTCTAGGAAAGATGTATTTACAAACATAATCATGTTCTTCCTTTGACATTGCTGCCATTGCATCTTCTACAAAAATTTGATTATACCCATGTTGGTATGCTTCTCTTGCTGTAGTATCTACCCCAATTCCAGTAGAAATACCACCTAATACTATGGTATCAATTCCTCGGCGTCTTAATTGCAAGTCTAGGTCTGTACCATAAAAAGCTCCCCATTGTCTTTTTGTAACAATATGAGCATTCTTAGTATTTGCTATTTCAGGCACTAGAATATCCCAGCCTTCTGGATATTTCATTGCATTAGCTTCTAAATCTGTCTTTGGTTTAACCATATCTTTTCCATCTGTAGTAGAAACTCTTACAAGAACTACAAATGCACCCTTTTCACTAAATGCATTAATTAATTTACTGGCATTTTCAACTACCTTCCCACCACTATATGGTGCAAGTTCTCTGTTTACAATTCCATTTTGTAAATCTATTAGTACAAGCGCTGTTTTGTCTGCTTTTAATAATTCATTTTCTGATAACTTATTCATTTTTTCTCTCCTACTCATTTTTATTTTTTATATGATAATTATTAATTTAAACTAAGTTTTTTATATACATTAAAGTAAACCCATGCTGCATTTATTAGCAGCAATGCGCTCGTAATAAAAAATACATATCTTATTCCTAAGTATGCTGCTACCTGTCCACCCAAAACTGAACCTCCAAATACTCCTAGATATCCCGCTGCCATGCTAAAGCCAAAGATTCTACCAGTTATAGCATCTGGTGTTATTTTTTTTACTAAGATATTAACAGATGGACTAAGCCCTCCTGCCGCTAATCCTAATACAAAACGGAGAAACATTAACTCCCAAGGATTTTTTACAAATGCCTGAGGTATAAAAATAATTCCAGCAACCACAAGAGCTATTAATATAACTTTATGTGCTCCTATCTTATCTGAAAGTTTGCCAAGTCTCGGAGCCGCTAGTATATTTGCTAAACCCGAAGCTGAAAATGTGATTCCAGCTAATAGTGCGACATGAGTGCTATTTTTAGATAACTGATCAACATATATTGTTACAATAGGCTCTACAGTGTATAATGCTACACTTAATATGAAGAAGGTCACAAACATTGTAATCGTCAAGTTCTTCTCTGGAACAGTTCTCCACACTTCTTTAAATGTAGATACTTTTTTATCTTCACGCTTAAATGATTCCTTTACAAATAAAGCAGTTGTGAGGAATGCAATAAACATTAATGCACTTGTTATGAAAAACACACTTTGCAAACCTACTGCTTCTTCCATGAAGCCCCCAAATGTTGGCCCAAGCAAAGAGCCTGCAATATTTGCTGTAGAAAGTGTACCTAAAGCATATCCAGCATGTTCATTATCAGTTTGTGTTGCAATTAGCGTAGTACATGCTGTGCTGTAACCTGTTATTACACCTTGCAGCAATCTTAATCCTATAAGTATGTATACATTTGGTGCAAATCCCATGCAGCCAATTACTATTGACATCCCAAGGCTTGCTCTAAGTAACATTGGCTTTCGTCCAAATTTGTCTGCGGCCTGTCCCCAAATTGGTGAAAAAATTGCTGAAATAATAAATGTAATTCCAAAGGCAATCCCAGATATTTGTGAAATCAAGGCAGTATCTCTAACACCAAGTTGTTGTATGTATAAAGGTAACACCGGAGCAATCTGGCTCATGCCTATACCCGTTACAAACATTCCAAACCAACAAAATATTAAATTTCTTTTCCACATCTTCATAAGTATATTTCATCCCATTTCTTTTAAAGTAATTATATAAAATCCTTCAAGAATCCTATTTCATTTTTTAATTGATAATGATATAGATATCTAATTTATAAACTGAACTTATATATAGAATAGTTACTTATATTTGTTAACTTTTGTATACATATATCAGAAATTACATACGTCTAAATTCAAAGTTTGATATCTATATGATACACCATCCTTTTCAACATAATATTAAACTATTTTTTATAGCTTGTAAACTATACTTTATAAGTTGATAAATATTCTTTCAAATGTTAAACTATTTTTACAAGACGAAATCACTGGGGGTGACGCAAAATGCAAAAGAGAAATTTAACTAAAGAAAAAATTATTCAGGTAGCCTTTTCATTGGCTGATGAAATTGGTTTTAATCAGCTTACCTTTCCTAAAATTGCTGAGAAACTTAATATAAAATACCCTTCTTTATATAACCATTTTACTAATATGAATAATCTAAAAATAGAGATGACAATATATACATTAAAAGAATTGAATTTGAAACTCATGCAGAAATTAATTGGCAAGAGTGGTGAAGATGCTATAAGAGAATTGGCTTATGTTTACAGGGATTACGCCTTCGAAAACAAAACTGCCTATATGCTTTATGTAAGTACTCCAAGTACAGAAGATAATGAAGTAAAACTTTTGGCAAGAGAAACTAACAGCATCATACGTAAACTTCTAAGCTTTTATATTAAAGATGAAGTACTTTTAGTTCACAAAAGTAGAAATCTAAGAAGTCTTTTACATGGATTTGTTTCTTTATATTCCTTTGGATATTTTCATAATGATATAGCTAATTTACACGAGAGTTTTCAATTAATGATAGATGATTTTATTTTATCAATAGTTGCTAAATAAAAAAGTTATATAGAACTTGCATTCCTTTTAACTTTTCATTATATAAAATTAAACTTACCGAATTATTTTTATACGGTAAGTTATTTTTATTTTAATTAAAATTCAAGTTTTTCACGTATTAATATATATTTTTTTCAAATAATAGTGCTATAAGAACATTTATGCTCGGAGGTTTCAAATGAAAACACTTAAGAAAATCCTAGCTATGACCACAATCATAATTATGTGCAGTATTATAATACTAGTAAATAATTTTAACAATGTTTTTGCTACTGACACAAGATCTCCTGTTAGAATTGGTGTTTTTTCAAAAGATCTAAATGATGATTATCTTATACTTCTTCGTAAGAGTTTTGAAGAAATTCAAAAAAGAAATCCAGAAAAAGTTATCTTTACTTTTTACGATGCCAAATTTAATCAAGAAACACAAAATTTAAATCTTGAAAATACTCTGAAAGAAGGAATTGACCTTGTTCTTTTAGATATGGTTGATGTAAACCAAGTAGATGAATTCGTAAACAAAATTGCAAAATATGATATTCCAGTAATATTTTTTAATAGAGAACCTCTTAATTTAGATGCTCTTAAAACTTATAAAAAAGCCCTATATGTAGGAACAGATTCAAAGCAGGCCGGTATTTTGCAAGGAAAAATGATTGCAGATGCCTGGAAAAATTACAAAAAATCTATGGATAAAAATAATGATGACATATTACAATATGTCATGCTAGTTGGTGAAAGGTTTAATAAAACATCTACGGATAGATCAACTTTCTCTATCTCAACTATACAAGAATCTGGTATTAAGACACAGGAACTCGCATCAAAAATTTTAAATTGGAGCACAGAAAATGCAAAAGATACAGTAGGTGCATTGTTTTTAAAATATGGCAATAATATAGAGGCCATAATTTCAAACGATGATTCCATGGCCATTGGCGCTGTTCAGGCATTGCAGCAATATGGCTATAATAGCGGAGATAAAGCAAAAGTTATTGCAGTTGTTGGAGTAGATGGAGTCCCTAAAGCTCAGGATCTTATTTCAAAAGGTTTCATGCTAGGTACCGCTTTTCAAGATCCTGCTAATATGGCAGATACTATTTACACTGTAGGATTGAATTTGATTGATGGAAAAAATCCTACTGAAGGCATTCCTTACAAATTAGATGATACTGGAGTTGCTATAAAAATTCCTTTTAAAGAGCTTACTGGGCCAATGTTTAAACAATAAAATATGACAACGCTTTATAAATAAAAAAACATTATACTTTATAAGACAACTGAATAATTACCAAATTCAATAAATTATAGATTCTTCTTATTATGTAATCAACTAATAAAATTAGAACATTAGAATGGCAGCTTAATATATTATAATATACCGTTTCTTTTTAGGTGATAAAATGGAATTTAATAATGCTACCGTAAATCTAACTGGTAATGATGAATTAGATTTAGAATTATTACAAATAGAAATATCAGCCACATACATTGATATATTTTCAAGCATACTTAGTCTTATTGCATCACAGCAAGCTCAAGAACTTATATTACAAAGAGCAATGGAGTCAAAACAGAACCAAAACAAGGAACAAGACCAACAGCAAAATAAACACAAAAAACATCATAAAAGACGAAATTCTAACCATAATAAACAACAAAATCAATCTAATGAAAAGACTCAGTCTAATGAGCAAAATCAGAATAATACACAGCATCCAACTCCAAGCGAAATAGCAACCTTTGCAAGCTGTCTTGGTGTATTTACCATTCTTATTTATGTTAGAATTTCATTCATCAGATTAATTGAAATATATAACAATATTCAAAATGGTACTACTAACTTCACCATTCTTCCTAATGTACTAGGAACTGTTGGCTTATCATATTCAGCTATAGGCAATATATTAAAAACAATTGGTGCAATTAAGAGAGTAGATGAAGAAGGTGAAATTATTATTTTTTAATTATAAGTCATAAAATAATTCATATGTTATTTTATGGCTTTTAATATTATTTATTTACAGAGACACTCTTTTAAAGAAGTATGTTTTGCTTCTTCCAATGTATCTTTCATTAATAATCTCACCAGATTTAAGGCACAAAAATGTGCTTACTTGATATTTTATATCCGTATAGATATACTAATAACATATCGAATTATTGGCTTCATGTAAATAATATAATGGGAGTGTGGATATTTTGAAAAAGTTATTCTCAGAATTCAGTATTAAAAATGTACAAATTAAAAATCGTATTTGTGTTCCTCCAATGGTGGTTCCATTTGCTAATGATGGATTTGTAACCCCTGAAAATATCGAGCGTTATAAACAATTAGCACAAGGTGGCACTGGACTTATAATCCAAGAAGCTACCTGTGTTAACAAACATGGATTATTAGCAGAAAAGCAGATTGGAATATGGAGCGATGAACAAATTGATGGTTTAAAAAGCATAGTTGATACAGTTCATAAAGAAGATTGTGCGATATTTGTTCAAATTCATCATGCAGGCGTTACTGGAATATCAAAAGATCCACTATGTTCAAGCGCCTATGAATATAAAACCCCTGCTGGAAGTGTTGTTGGACACGAAATGACTATAGAAGAAATTAAATCTATTCAAAGCGACTTCATCCAAGCTGGAAAAAGAGCTTATAAAGCTGGATATGATGGTATTGAACTTCATGGTTGTCACGGATATTTGATTAGCCAATTCCTAAATAAAAACGTAAATAAGAGAACTGATGAGTATGGCAGCTCTCCTGAAAAGTTTGTAATAGAAATAATAGAAGGTATTAGAAAAGTAACTCCAACGGAATTCGTTGTTGGAATACGTTTAGGTGGATTTGAACCTACAATCGAAGATGGATTACATTATGCTAAAGTACTAGAAAAAAATGATGTAGATTTCCTTGATGTTTCATATGGATTTTTTAATGAACAGGAAGTGAATATAAGTAATGACTATAAATATTCTGCTCCTGTTTATGCTGCTGAAAAAATAAAAGCCGAAGTTTCAATTCCTGTATTTGCAGTTTACGGAATCAACTCACCAGAACTTGCTGAAGAAATATTAAATAAAACTAATGTGGATCTTGTAGATATTGCTAGGGGAACGCTTATAAATCCTAATTGGGCAAATGACGCGAAAGCTGGTAAAGACACTGGTAAATGCTTAAACTGTTCAAAATGCATGTGGTTTGGTCAATCTGACATATGTGCTGGAAAAGCTTTATTAGAGAAGATTAATAAATAAGAATAATATAATTTCATCTAACTTTTTTAAAGGAAAAGGCGGTATTTCAAAAAATACCACCTTTTCTTTTTATACTTTTTCAATTTAGTATCTTATTTCTCATCTTATATCATGAAATTATGCTTTCTTAAGCTCTATAGTACTTTTATTTATCACTTATGGTTGCTCAAAGTAATTAGAAAAAAAATTTGGATACTGTTTTGACATGCTTTTTACCTGCTCTAAAAAATTGTTTGAATACTCCATAATAGCTTTTCGCATTGCTTCAGTGTCACGCTTACGAGCTGCTGTAACCATTCTTTGGTGTTCATCAATAATAGATCCTACACCATTAATTTTACCATGCAATAGGCGGATACGATTATAATGAGAAGCCACATTTTCAATAGTCTTCCAAGATAGTGCCTGCCCTGCTGTTTCAAAGATAAGCTGATGAAAGCGGTTATCTTTTGAATAAAACTCTCCAAAATATTCCTTATCTAAATATTTTTTCTGATTACTTATAAGCTCCTGCATTGTATCTGCTACAAGTTCACTACAACGACGAATAAATGCATCCACTACAGCAGACTCCAGCGAAGTTCTAATAAACCACTCTTCGTAAACTCTTTCCAAATCAATCTTTGATACAACAGTTTTTCGCTGTGGATATATTTCCACCAAACCTGACTGTTGAAGACGAACTATAGCCTCACGTACTGGAGTTCTACTAACACCATAGCGCTCTGAAAGTTTCTGCACACTAACGTTCATTCCTGGTTCCAGTGTCATATTCATAATATCTTTTCTTATTCTGTTGTAAGTTACATCATTCAATGAATTACTATTATTAACAACCATCAAGTATTCATCTACACCTTCCTCAACTCATTTCTAAAACATCATGATAAATTTTCTCGGCACTAAAAGAATCATAGGCATAATATAAGAGAATATCTAGTATAAAAGGTGAATACTTAAGTCCATTCAGTTCCCTTGTAAATGCCATTGCTCCAATTTCGCCTAAAGCACGTATGGTAGAAAAATTTTTTAAGCCAAGAAAATTCCACAACAATATTTTTTCCGTCCGTGTATATATTTCTTGTTCAAACTTATCTTCTATATAATGAAAAATCTCATGACCCAATATAGTATTCATTATACTATTTTTTTCAAAATATTCAACAAGTGCAGGTTCAGCTTCTAAAACCTGATTAGCTGCTTTTTCTATAGGTTCTGTCATGATTTCTATCTTATCTGGAGGTGTATAGCAGGCAAATAATATGCGTTTTCCAGTTATCCTTTCATCTTGCATTCTAACCTTCAACTTTAATTTTTCAGCTATTACGCTTATATCTGAAGTTTCGTATTCATGTATCACATACTCCGCATATTCTCTTCCACAGGTCACAGCTTTTTTAATCATCTCTAATCTCTTGTTTACAGGTATACGCTCTTTTAAAACATCTCTCGAAAATGCATACAATCCCCAAGTCACATCGTCTACCTTTAATAAATTTCGAATCATTTCCTCTAATATGAATTGTTTCTGCATATTTCCTCCATTTTTAAGTATCATCAATATATACGTTTTATAATATAAACTTTTCTCGTTATTTCTGATTAATATTTGCAGCTACTACAATAAGTTCTTCATCCGGCTCAAGAGTAGACACTTCTATATCCATTAATAACTCTAGCTGTTCATAATCATTTGCAGTAAAGTCCATTACACGAGCACCTATGCACAGATAAAAATCTGGTCTTGCAATAAGTTCTGTCTTATATACAGCCATATCTTCCCATAATTTCTTAACAGCATTTATATATTCTTCTGCTGTTGTTTTTATTGCTAAGGCGCGGCTTCTTTGAACCTTAATAAAGCCCTTAGTATCTAAAATACGTATAGCTCCTGGATTTTCAGAACTTGAAGTTTTCTCCCCATAGACATAAAAATATTTAGTCTTTTCTAAAAGTTGTACTTGGTCTGTTGAAATACGCATATCATTTGCGGCAAGCTCCAGAGCTTCCTCTTCATCACATTCTTTTAATAGATCTGTTGTTTTTACTTCTGTCGAACCAGTTGCTATAGCTGTTACTTTGTTGGTCTGTGCATCAATATCAATATGTATTTCCACACTTTCTGCTGTAGCTCCACTTTCTATTGCTTTATTCATGGCCTCCATCTTAATTGCACGAATATCATCTTTCGAAGGTGAAGGAATAATACGCTCTACCACGTCTCTTACCATGGCTAATGCTACACCAATTGAAGAAATAACTTCTGCATTTTCAGGAATACTATACTTCACTCCCATTTTTTCTGCAAAATATATAATTAAAGATGCTGCACCTCCTCCAACACCAACTAAGGAAATTTGATCTTTCTCTAATTTATACTTTTCTGCAAGAGATAAAATTACTGGCTCAATTTTTGCATAAGATTTTTCCATTATCTGCTTTGCAATATCTTCAGTAGTTGTTCCACAATAATCAGCTAATGCCTGCATAGCTTTCTTAGCTGCCTCCACTTTACCATACGAAAAATGTTCAGGCTTAACTATTCCAAGCACATTAGCTGCACAAGAATTTGTTATGGTAACTCTCTCCCCATTTTCTAGCTTTATTGCTACATAATCTGCCGGATCTCCAGGCTTTGGAGAGAAGAATTCTACCTGTGGTCCATTAATTTTCTCTGGATCTGTAAATACTGAATAGTCCAATCCTGCTATATGAGCCGATCTTGGTCCAACATCTATGATTCCGTTTTTATCTGCTCGAACCATAGAACCTCCAGCCACACCAAGAACTTGTACATCTAAAGAACTAATATAAGTAGAATGTCCTCCTACAACAGAATAATCAATAGCAGGTCGTCCATTTTTAATAACTCCTATATTAGTAGTTGTCCCACCTACTTCGAAATATACACCATTTGAAGCTCTTAGATACATTAAAGATCCCATAACAGAGGCTGCTGGCCCAGAAAGCATAGTTAGGACAGGACGTTTTTTCATTTCAGTAATTTCCATAACACCTCCATCCCCTCTCATAATCATCAGAGGAACGTTAACACCAGCTTCTCTTACTGAACTTTCTGTTGAATTAGCTGTATCTAACATTTTGGGAAGAATACTTGCATTAATTGCGGCTGTTCTTGTTCTTCTTGTTAATCCATAAAGCTTTGTAATATCTGAAGCCATGGTAGTCGGAATTCCCTTTTTATCTGCTACTTCATAAACTATTTTTTCAGGTCTTCCATCGTCTACGCCAAAAGCCATAGAAGAAACCACTACCTGCGCTCCCTGACTTGTAATATCATCAATTACTTGTTGTACAGATTCTTCGTTAAGCCCTTTTGTTTTCATAAAACTGTTAATGATTTTAATTTCTTTTCCATTTCCTAAATCTATATTATTTAATTTTGTTTGCTTTTTTGCTAAGAAGCCTTCAAAACCACCTTTTGCCATACCGACAATACCTACCTTGGCAACATCTCCTTCAATAAGTGCATTGGTTGCCTGTGTTGTACTATGAGCAACAAATATAACATCTTCTGGTTTTATATCATTTTCAGTTAAGCAGTTTTCGAAACATTTTACAACCCCAGCTGCTACTCCTCTCTTATCGTCATGAGTAGTTTTTACTGATGATTTTCCTATAATATCATGGGTTTCATTATCAATAGCAACAGCCTTTGTGTGAGTTCCACCTACATCAATACCCATTCTAACTTTTCTTCCCATATCTTTCACCATCCAATCTTAATCTGATTCTACCTAAATTAGTTTGAATAACCGGCTATTATACTCCTTAACAGCCGGTTTTATTATATAATTATTTTTAAACTAAATTACCATATAAAATAAATACAATAATGCAAAGAATTATTCCTACAATCCATCCAGTTGGTATTGACATCCTCATGTATTCTTTTGTAGATACCTTTGTATATCCAAATCCCCACGCAACCCATGATTGAGTAACATCTAAATGTTGAGGAGCAATAGTTGTAACTGCAAATAGTGGATATAAAAATTGAACAGGCCAAGCTGCTATTGATACTACTACTGCAAGAAGTGCCGCACCACATCCAACCAAATTCATAGGTCCACGGAAAAATCCAAGTGGTGTTAGTATTGCAAATACTACACATAATATTAATGCACTTTGAGGAATTACACCTCCAAACAAAGCTTTAAAATAAGGAGCAACAAAAGCTGCTGCATTATTAAACATAGCCAAAGCTAATAAGAAACCAATCATTGGAGCTACATCAATTGCCCCGTCAGCAAACTGCTTTGCAAGCATTGCACATACATTAGAAAAGCCGCCCTTTAATTTTCCACAAGTTAATAGTGCATATAAACCAGAAATAATAAATCCAAAAATAATTGGAATATTAAAAGCGACTACTCCTACTACTGGAAGAATAACAGATATCCATGAAATTGCTGGTGCATTTGTTGTATTTCCTGAATCAGCTGTAGCTGCCCATGCATGAGATAACTTCTTCTTGCTCATCGAAATGTTAGCTACAGTTATTACAACAATCAATGCAACTACCATTGCAATTACAGCAAATTTGAAGTACGTATTATAATCGTAACTTGCATAATCCTTGTTTGCAGTAGCGAATATAGCCTGATATTGTTTAAAGTTAACAATATTGGCAAAAATACCAGCCATAATAGACCCTACAAACGAAAATAGAGCTATAGGTGATGGAATACCTAGTGATAGCATAATAGGCAATACAATTACAGCAATAGAAATAACTGGTCCAATTCCTGTCATAGATGTAAAAATAATTGAAGTAACAATGCACAAAAGTGCCATAGTTATTCTTGGTTTATCACCACCAAGTTCAACTACTTTACGAATTAAAGTTGATGCAATTCCTGTATCAATTAACACTCTTCCAAAGAAAGCACCGAAGAATATGTTAACAAGAATTGATTTACCATAATTTTCAGGACCTGTTTGAAAGACATTCGTAAGAACATCAATAAACGTTTGTCCCTTCATCGCAGGGTTTGCTGAGATAACGTTTCCAATAAGTGCGAGTGCCACCCAGAGTACAGACATGATGAAGAACCCCACCATTAGGTTGTACCCTTTTACACAATACCATACCATTCCAAAGAACGTTAAAACTAAAATAACACCTAAAACAACATTTATAGCATCCATAAAGGACCCTCCTTTAATAAAATAGTTTAAAAAATACGTTTAACTAACATGTTAGTCGAATACACTTACATACTAACATGTTAGTTAAACGTTGTCAATCTATATTTTCATATTTTGTATAATATTTCCTAAATCAACACTTATCTTATCTATCCAAAAAAGGAGCTGCCACAACAGCAACTCTTGATCTAATTATTTTTATAAATCTATTCTATAAAGCCTTTTTGTTGCAATAATGCCTTAGTTTCATTCCACAATTTGTTTTGCATGAGCTCATCATTACCAGGATATATAGGAATAATAGCATTACCTGTTCCAACATTAAAATATCCACCAGTTACACCATTATATTGGTGATCTATAGCTAAACGAAGAATAATATCTGCACCTTTACGCGGATCTCCAATGTGTAATAATTTCAATATCCGTTCAAGTACAGTAGCAAACCAAAGTTCTCTCCCTAAGCCGGTAACATTAAAACCTGGATTAAGTGCATTAACTGTAACCCCTGTTCCTGAAAGTTGTTGTGATAATTTCTCATTGAACATAATATTTAACAATTTGGTTTTCCCATAAATCAAAGATGAACCTCTATTTGTAAAACTAGATGTATCTATTAAATCTTCCGGCAGCTTAAGCTCACCATGATTACGTGATGCCTCAGAAGCAACATTTACAATTCGTGCATTTCCTAACTTTATTAAAGAATCCTGCAATATATTAGTAAGCAGCCATGGAGCTAAATAATTAACTGCTATCATTTCTGAAAAACCTTCTGAGGTTACACGCTGCTCAAATGCATGTAATCCTGCATTATTTATCAATACATCAATTTTGGGATATGCTGCTCTAATTTCCTGCCCAACTCTTCTTACATCTTTCATAATTGATAAATCTCCAAAGAAAAAGTCAATTTTAGCTTTAGGATTTATATCTTCTAACATTTTTCTAGTTATCTCAGCTCGTTCCTTGTTTCTCGCCGTTAATACTAAATGTGAGCCTCGCTTTGCTAATTCAATTGCAACTAATTTTCCAAGTCCACTAGTAGCACCAGTAATAACGATAATTTGCTGTGTATTCATATTATTTTTCCTCCTACTTATATACTTTCATTAGTTAACACTTTGAACATAAAGTTCTCATTTCTAATTACTACTATTCTTTATATTAACCTTGACATCCTCGATTCCAATAAATATACTTGATATATGTCAATTATATTTATTTATTTGATATATGTCAAGTATTTTTGAAATATTTAAACTTGAGGTGAACTATGAAAGATTATAATAATTGTGAAAATAATGAACGAATTATATTAGAACAACAGTTGGGTGAGCAGCTAAATGTGTTGATTAGTGCTGCCCATGCTCTCAACGTCAGAACTGCAGAAAGTTTTGATTCCACATTACAACCTGCTTCTTTCCTAATTGTCCGTTGGCTTTTTTCATTTGGACCAGCAAGTGCCACAGTTTTAGCAGAATCAACAGCTATGGACCGTAGTTCTGTTAGTCGTCTTATAAGCCAATTGAAACAATTAAACTATGTAAAAAGTGAACCTTCTCCTAATGATCGTCGTGGTGTACTTTTATCATTAACAGAACTTGGTAAACAAAAAACTATAGATGCTTTAAAAGAAAAAGAATCTGCTTTTTATGACCGTATTTCCAAGTGGGACGATTATAAACTTGAAAAATTTGTTAAAATGCTTAAAGATTTTAACGGTTATGACTAAAACATGAGACATATACATTTAAACTAAGTTTTATTATTTTTATACTTCTAGTTTTAATTTTGCATTCAATTTAGGCTGGGCTGACGAATCAACCAAAAAGTTATTTGTTGCTTATAATGTGAACGAAAAACTCATAGGTATGACTTGTAAAATCACAAATTCAGCTTCTAATAATTCTCACATGTGTGTTCTTTTCAATAATATAGGACGTAAAAATGATGTTGCCTTTGTTTAAGCTGTCTGCAAAACATCTAATTCTGGAGAAGGAGCTTATAAATCAATATGTTTGGATATCAAAAAATGTAATTACCGAATTTCGTCTATTGAAAAACTCGAAAAAATTCTAAAAGAAGTTAATAACATGAAGTAATAACACCCTGAATTTTCAGTTTCCCTAAACAAAAAATTGTAGTAATAATAAAATTAATAGGTGCAAGTTTAAAGAATATTATATAATTCTTTAGACTTGCACCTATTAGCTTGCTCATTTATTTTATTATAGAATTACATTTCTACTTTCAGATGCCTTAGTAGGCCTGAAGCAGAATACTTAACTTTTAATTATTCTGCTTTAGGCTTGTCTTCTCGCTTCCCTTGTTTTAACAAAAGTGTTGGAATAATTACTATAGCAGTAATTATTGAAATAACAAACATGGTATCATTAAGAGCTTGAAGTTCTGACTTAACCGCAACCTCTCCAAAAATCTTTGTTAAAGCTATCCCCTTTGCATTACCAGCAGATATCCCGCTTTTAATAAGCACTCCTTGAATCATTTTATATAGCTTCATACTATTTTCATTAAACGAAGTTACTTGTGCTGCTAAGTTAGAATAATCAATTACATTTCTATGCTGCATAATGCTTGTAATAACTGTAATGCCTATAGATGTTCCTATTTGTTTTACCGTATTCATTAAAGCTGAAGCATCTGCCATTGCTGCTTTAGGTAATCCGCTAAAACCTATGGCTTGAACTGGTGCCATAAGAAATCCTACTCCAAAACCTCTAATCATTAATAAAATCGTAATAGTTGAATTTGAAGTATCCAAGGTTATTTTTGACATGCTATAACTATTAAAACCTATTAAAATTAATGCAGCTACAGCAAATATTCTTATATCAATTTTGCTTCCAAACTTACCATAAACATTCATTGAAATAGCAGTTGCTATAGCTTCAGGGAATAATATAAGCCCTGCACTCAATGAATCAAGTCCTTTAATTTGTTGAAGAAATATAGGCATTAAAAACACACCGCCATAAAGGGCTAATATTGCAACGTTCATAATAATATTACTCATGCAAAAAGTATAATTTTTCAAAAGCCTTAAATCAAGCATAGGTTCTTCAATTAGCAATTCATTCACTATAAACATTATAAGACTGTAACATCCAATAATCATAAGCATAATATTTTTAATATCGCTCCAGTCTATATCGCTTTGTCCAAGTACATAAAGAACGCATGACATTCCTATACTTGATGAAAAAAATCCAATAATATCAAATTTCTTTGAGAACTTGTTCTCTGATTCCTTAAATATTAAAATAGCCATTATTGTAGCGATTACTCCAATTGGAATATTTATAAAGAAAACAAATCTCCAATTAAAATTTTGAATAATATATCCCCCTAATGTTGGGCCTAAGGCTGGCGCTGCCATTACACACATGCCCATCAGCCCTATGACAAGTCCTATTTCACTTTTATCAAAAGTCAGCATTAATATTGTCATACCAAGAGATATGATGAAGGCTCCCCCAATTCCCTGAACTACTCTTGCAACAATTATACTAGTTTCATTCCATGCAATTCCACACATTAATGAGCCTAATGTAAATAGTATAAGTGCAGTAACAAACACTTTTTTCATACCAAACTTATCGCCAAAATAACTTGTTGAAGGAATAATAACTCCTAATGTGAGAGTATATGAACTAATAACCCATTGTATTTGGTCAATGGATACATTGAAGGTCTGCATCATTTTTGTAATAGAGAGATTAACAACGCTTGTATTCAAACTTGACATAAATACTGCCATAACTACAGCACTCATTATAAGCCACTTAGATGAGACTTCTTCTTTATTTTCCATGTTCTTCACCTACTTAACATGAATTTTTATATATGCATTTGTACCAGGTAGAATACTCTCATTTATATTTTCAAGTTCAATTTTTACGGGTACTTTTTGAACTACTTTTGTGAAAGTTCCGCTTGAAGAAGATGGAAGAAGTGAAAATGCCGAGTTTGAAGCTTTTCCTATAGATTCTACTTTTCCTTGAAATGCCTGTCCATCAAATTCATCTATTTTTACATCTACATTTTGCCCTGACTTTAATTTTTTTACCTCTGTTTCTTCAATATTTGCTGTAATATAAAGTTTTTGTGGATCAACCATCACTGCTAGTGTAGATCCAGCAGAAGTAAATTCACCGCTCTCTGCTTCTTTTTTTATTACCAAGCCGCTGATTGGTGCTCTAAGCAAAGATTTGTTAATATTTGCATCAGTTATTCCATCGTCATCCATGCGACCAACAATTTGATCTTTAATTAGAGTATCTCCTTCTTCTGCATTAAATTCCAAAAGGTTCCCTGAAACTTGAGGCGTTATATCTATAAAATCACCCGCTACTTGAGCATCTTCGGTTGAAACAAAATATTCATTTTCATACCAATAATAAATTCCAACTCCACTAAGGGTTATTAACATAGCAGCAAATATGCACATAATTATTATTTTACGTTTTCCTTTCATTGCTATCATCCTCTCCTAACCTCTTACACCAACTTCTGCAAACATACCAGGTTTTAATTGTGAATTTGGATCTGATAAAATTATTTTTACTAAAACAGTATTACTTTGAGAATTTAACTTCGAATTTATTACTGATATTGTTCCTTCAAATTCTAAATCCTCTACTTCTGATACTTTAATAGTTGTAGCTTGTCCTTCTTTTAAGTTTTTTGCAATATTTAATGGTACATATGCATTTACACATAAAGCATCAGGATTAGATATTGAAACAAGAGCTGTACCTGGTGATGCCATTTCTCCTAGATTTATATTTTTACCAGTAATTTTCCCTGAAATTGGTGCTGTAATGTTTCCATTATTTAGTGCTACCTGCGCGGTGTTTAATGCTGCTTCAGCTTGTTTAACCTGTGCCTTATAAACATCTATGCTAGTTTCTGTAGCCCCATTTTTAAGCATATCTAACTGATCCTGCGCTGATTTTTGTGCTGACTCTGCAGCTGTAAGTTGTTGCTGTGCTGAATCCAGCTGCTGATCTGTTCCTGCATCTGCATCAAGTAAGGCCTTTGTACGATCATAATTTTTTTTAGCAACATTACATGCTTCCGTTGCACTATCTAGCGATGCTTGTGCTTGTTCTATCTGTTCAGGCCGCGTGCTATTCATTGCATTAGTTAAATTAGCATTTGCAGTATCTACTGCTGCCTGTTCTTGAGCTACCTGAGCTTGTAAATCTTGAGTATCTAATTTAATGATAATATCGCCTTTATTCACAATTGATCCAATATTAACTGATATATCCGAAACTCTAGCTGAAATTTTTGAAGCCACACTGACCTCATCATCAGTTTCAATCCTTCCAGCCATAAGGTATACAGAATCTTGCTTATTAACATTTTCAACTTGAACAAAATTTTCATTCTTATTATTGTTTGAAGAGCAGCTAGTGAGGATAGATGTCCAAATAAATACTGGCAATATAATTAATAGGATATATTTTTTCATAATCACTTACTCCTTTAATTATTTATTTACAAAAAATCATTATTTTTTACTTCCAATTTAGAATTTTCATCTTTAAGCTTAGGTAATATTTCATTTAATGTTACTATCGCATTTTTAAAGGCTTCTAAATCATCTGAATTTAATTTGCTAAAAGTATCACTAAATGAATTCTTATATTTTTCTATGTTAACTTTTACGTATTCTTTACCTTTTTCATTTAGCTTGATTAAAAAAACCCTTCTATCTTTTTCTGAGCTTACACGTTCTACAAATCCAAGTCTTTCAAGCTTATCTACTAAAACAGTGATATTCTGCTTTGTAACCTGTAGTTTGTTTCCCAGTTCACTCATTGATAGTTCTCCTCCCATTAATCCGTGAAGAATTAGTATGTGAGATCTAACCAATCCTTCCTCACCTTCTTTTAAAAGTTTATCCATCTTACCATATAAAATATCCTTAAAATTATGAGCTGCATGAGCTGTATCTCTCATTAAATTTTCTATCTCTTCGTTTATCATAATAAATCTCCTTCTGTTAAGTTAAACATCTGATATTAAATCATTGGATAGTCAATCGCTTGACTAATTGAATGATATCATAGTTTTTTTCCATAATCAAGCATTTTTAAAATAATATGGTTTTGATTGAACTGAACTATTTAATAATTCCCCCTTAAATAGAGAAAATGATTATTTTTTATAAGCATATTTTACATAAATATATACAAGTAGTTGTAACAACAGTAATTATAAAAAATAAGAGAAACCCAATCTTTTAATCTATATTGGGTTCCTCTTATTAATTTAGATAAACTATTAAAATTATAATAATTTGAAGCTCTAACCTTGTTCTATGCTATATTCCTTTTTTATATAACCAATATGAATAGCCGCAAGGTACTATCACAATAATTAGTATAATAAGCAAAGTCAATGGAATCCCCTTTACCTGTATACAGCCTCCAATTATCATAAAAATTCCACCTAATATCCAAAGGTATCCTGCCATATGATGTGTTTTATTCCAATTCACTTCACTATTTAATGTCCATGGCAATCTAATACCTACAGTGTAATTTTGCCTGCACTTTGGTAAATAGTTTCCTGTTGCTACAAGAATGACCCCTACAATTCCTAAAGAAATAATTTGAATAGGAATTTTATATCCAAGTGCAATAAACAAGGTTACAGGTACTAATATAACTGAAAGAATGGGAGCGGACCATTTTCCTAAATATTTCAATATTTCTGGCGAATTCATTTTTTTCGGATCATTATTAAGCTTAAAATGCGTAAAAATATTAATTACTGCCATTAAAACTGGCAACCCAAATGCTCCAACTGATTTAGGCGCATAATTATTAGGAACTCCCTGATAATTAAAATGAATAGGAACTAATTCAGGTAATTTATTATATAACATAACTGAAAGAATCAAAGGTAGAAAACAAATAATAGTTGTAGTCCATAAAAGTTTATTTTTTTTCATCTTTATCGCCTCCAAATTGTGAAAACCAAAGCATCATTTCTTCAAATACAGATACATTGATTTCGTAATATATAAAATTTTTATACTTTGTTTCTAAAATAAGTCCAGCCTTTTTCAATTGAGATAGGTGATATGAAATTGTTGCTCCTGTCATATCGAATTCCTTTGAAATCTCTCCTGCTGATTTTTTCCCGCCTTTGAGCATTACTAAAATTTCTCGTCTGACTGGATCTGATAGTGCTTTAAAGGTTTCTGGAAATCCCAATTTATCATCTCCTTTTTATATTCTATTTAGAAATATCTCTAAATAGAATGTATCAAGTTTTCTATAAAAAGTCAATATCTATTTAGATCTCTTTCTAAATAGATATCTGTTAAAATATTTATCCAAACTCCTAAAACGCCCTGAACATAGAAAACAGCCAGGCCTATTGACAATTATAATCAATAAGCTCGACTGCTTTTTATATTTTATATCATGTATATTTTTGATTCTAACTAATTTTCTTCTCAATAGCATTAAGTATTGTATTTACAACTATTGCCAAACCTGCTGACATCAAAGTTCCCCACAGTATTTTTGCTGTATTTACTGTTCTAAGTCCATCTAATAGAATGCTTCCAATTCCACCAGCATTAATAGATGCTGCAATTGTTGCAATACCCATTGTAGACACTACTGCAAGATGAATTCCCGTAAAAATTGGTTTAGTAATTAGCGGTAATTTAACTCGAACTAATATTTGACTTTTACTCATTCCCATTCCAGTTGCCGCTTCAATAATAGCCGAATCTATATTATTTAATCCATCTAATATGTTTCTTAGTAATATGTACTGATTATAAAGTACTAAAACTATGATTGCAGTAACTTTTCCAAGCCCTGTTAATGGTACTAAAATTGCAAATAATGCCAAACTAGGTATTGAATATACCATTGCAAATATATTAATCAAAAGCTTGGATGCTATTTTTGAATATACTGCTAAAGTTGCTAATAAAGCTGCCAATATAATAGAGATTATTAGGGTAATTAAAACAATCTCTACATGCCCTGCCAAAGCATTTAATAACTTATCAGGATATTTTAATAAATAATTAATCATAAGCTTTTAATCCTCCGAAAATATTTCCTGTCCTTTTGCGGAATTAATCAAGGACCTAACAAAATCATTTGCTGGATTTCTAACAATATTTCTTGGCGTATCAAATTGTTGTATCTTCCCTTTATCCATTATTAACACTCTGGTACCAAGTTTAAATGCTTCATTTATATCATGGGTTACAAATAAATATGTTTTTTTCGAAGTATTATAAATCTTTAATAATTCATCTTGAAGGTTAATTCTATTTATTGCATCAATGGCACCAAAAGGCTCATCGAGTAGCATTACATCTGGATTAACTGCCAATGCCCTTGCAAGTCCCACACGTTGCTGTTGACCTCCTGATAGCTGCGAAGGATATCTATTTTTGAACTCATTTGGCTCTAATCCTACAAGTTTAAGAAGTTCATCCACTCTATCATCTATTTTTTCCTTGGACCATTTGAGTATTTTAGGAACAGTTGCAATATTACCTGCTATAGTCATATGAGGAAATAATCCTACCTGCTGAATTACATAACCTATTTTTCTACGAAACTCTACTGGATCTTTCTTGCTAATATCCTCACCAAAAAATTCAATACTTCCTCTACCTGGATCATACAATCTATTAATCATCTTAAGCAAAGTTGTCTTTCCACAGCCTGAAGAACCTAGAATCGTAATAAATTCTCCATGTTCTATTGTCAGACTTACATCATCAACTGCACTATACGCTGATCCTTTAAATTTTTTATTAACATTTTTAAATTCTATTGCTGTACTCATTGTGTATCTCCTTCTACATTATTACTTAATAGAATCGTAATACGCCTTTGCTACTTCTTCATATTCTTTCTTATCTACATCCACCTCTGCATTTAACTTTGTTACTGTTTTTGTATCTAAGGTTGCACTAACTTTATTTAAAATATCAGCAATATCTGGATGCGCATCTAATAATGATTTTTTAACTACTGGAGCTAAGTTATATGGCGGCCATACATGTTTATCATCCTCTAACAAAGTAAATTCCGGTTTTGTCAATTGTCCTTCTGTAGTAGATGCTGGTGCAAGATCAGCTTCATTATTCTCTAATACTTGATATTTTAAACCATTATCATATATCTTTGAAGACTTAAAGTTGAATTTTCCATATACCTTTTCTAAACCTGGAATACCATCCTCTCTTTGATCGAATTCACCTTGTGATGCAAATCTAATTTCACTTGCATGAGCCTGTAAATCAGAAATAGTTTTAATTCCAAGCTTATTTGCTACGTCAGTACGGATTACTAAACCTTGTCCATCATTTGCAGCTGAATAATTAAGCCATTCTAAATTAAATTGTTTCTCATACTCTGATTTTACTGTATCATAAACCTTTTGAGGGTCAGTAATTAAATCCTTTTTTAGAACTGCCAATAAACCTGTACCAGTATACTCTGGATATAAATCAATCTCACCATTCACAAGTGATGTGTGAATAACTGAGCTTGCAATATTAGGTACCCTTTCTACCTTATATCCTTTATCTTCAAGAGCTAGTGCATAAATTTCACCTACAATTGAATTCTCTGTAAAATCTTTTGATCCTATACGAATTGTATCTTTATCTCCATTTGAACCTTTACTGTTTCCACAAGCTGCAAGACTCCCTAATACAACTGAAATTAATAACGTTCCTATAATTCTCTTAATTTTTTTATTCATATTATCACTCCCCGATTTATATTTATTTTATATATAACATTTCGCTATATTATAAGTTATCTCACTCATTTCATAGATTAAATGCGTGAGCATCAAATGATTCTAATTATTTTTAAATTACGTATTTAAATTAATATATTTATATCTAATCAAATATTTTTCTAGGCTTAGCATAATTATATTAGCAAGCATTGAAAGAATTGCTACAGTAACTCCTCCTATAATCAGTAAATCCGCTCTATTAAGTCCAAGCCCCGTAAAAATAATGTTACCAACTCCCCCGCCACCAATATACGCAGCAAGTGTTGCACTAGCAATAATCTCAACCATTGCTGTTTTCAGTCCAGTTAGTATAAGAGGCGCTGCTAATGGTACTCTTACTTTCCAAAAACTCTGTGCTTTTGACATCCCCATTGCCATTGAAGTCTCTATCATAAATTCAGGAATCGTATTAAAGGCAAGTGCAGTATTTAAAAGTATTGGTGGTATTCCAAGCAAAACTAGAGCAATTACTGCTGGTTTAATCCCTGTTCCTACAATAGGAATCAGCATAATTAATACAGCTAAGCTGGGCACAATTCTAAGTGTATTAAACCATGTTGTCACCCATTGATACCATACTTTATTTTTTGTAGATAATATTCCAAACGGAATCCCAATAATTGCCGCTACCAGTAAAGATAATAAACTTATCTCTAAATGCTGACCTATTGCCTGCAAATAAGTATCCATATCTTTTTGAAAATATTCTAAAATATTTTGCCACATGTTTTCACTTCCCTCTTTCAAATAATATAATTCCTAAAAATATAATTGCTCCACCTATCCAAGTACCAGTACTCGGTATTTCAGATAATGTGAAAAATCCCATTATCGTTGTCAGCAAAGGAGATATAAATAAGAAGTTACTGATTTCACTAGTTTTATCAGCTAAAGATAGTGCCTTTGACCATAGCAAATAAGCTATACCGCTGCAGGCAACTCCCATTATAATTACGCTTACATTAGCCTGCCAAACCGAATTATTAAGTTCTGGCAATACCTTCGGTAAAAAAACTAAAAGTATTATTGTTCCAGAAAAAATACTGTACGCTGTACTTTGCATTGGTGTATATTTATTAACCAATTTTCTTTGCAAAATATTATATATACTAAAAGAAAATGCTGAAATTAAGATCCAAAGCACTCCGGTATTTAATGAAAATATACCTTCCCATAAGCATATAACAACTACTCCAATAAATTCTATTAAAATTCCACTCCAGCCAATCTTACCTATTCCTTCATTAAATATTACCTTAGCTATTAAAGCTGTAAAAATAGGCGTAGTTGCTATAATTATGCTTGATGTTGCAACACTAACTGATTGAACTCCAATATTAAAGGTTAATACATATATTGAAAAGCCGGTAGCCCCTAAGGCAAAGAACCAAGGTATATCTTTAAAATCTGGCAAAGTTACTTTCTTCACTAAAATTACTATAAGAAAAAATATTGATGCTGCAATATATCTAAATACGCTCAGACCCAATGGCGAATAATATATAAGTCCTATTTTTGTAAGTATGTATGCCATTGCCCAAATTATTATTGTAATTATTGAATAAATCTTATAATTCTTCATTTATCTCTAATTTCCTATCCTTTTCATTTGCCACTAATATCCTGCTATTCTTCCAACAATTATATCATATAACACTTCTTATAGCAAACTTATGTTCTGGGAACGTAGGTTTGCCGTTAGGTATAAGAATACATTTATATATTTATTAGATTAATTTCTATATAGAATATTAATACTAAAGTTTTTATTAATTTAAATAACAACACTATATATACTGACTAATATTAATTGTCAGTACGCTCTATAGAGTCAAGAGCATTTTTAAGGTCAACTATCAAATCCTCTGCTTCTTCAATTCCTATTGATAATCTTAAAGTGTCATCATATACTCCTGCTTTTTCTCTTTCCTCTTTAGATTGCCCAAAATGAGTTGATGTTGCTGAATGAACTATAAGTGATTTAGCATCTCCCACATTTACCATATAATCAAAGACTTTGACCTCCTCAAGAACTTTTCTTGCTGCTTTTATCCCTCCTTTTAATCTGATAGACATTATTGCACCTGGTCCTTTAGGAAAATATCTCTTAGCAAGTTCATGATACTTATTATTTTTAAGCCCTGGATAAGCTACCGAAAGAACTTGTGGATGACCTTCAAGAAATTCAGCTACTTTCTGAGCATTAGCTGCATGTTCTCTCATTCTCAAGGACAAGGTTTCTATACCCTGCAATAAATAAAATGCACTTGTTGGACTTAAGTGTGCACCTAAATCAGTTAAATATCTTATCCTAAGTCTTTTAGTAAACATAGTTTTATCTAATATTTCTTTTCCTATTGTATCTTTATACTCCTGATAAAATTTTTCAAATTGAGGAAATTTCCCATTTAGCCAATTGAATCCACCGCTTTCAACTACAGCTCCTACAATAGTAGTTCCATGACCTGCAAGATATTTAGTTGCTGAATAACAGACAATATCTGCACCATATTCAAATGGTCTTAATAAATACGGTGTTGCAAATGTATTATCAACAATAAGTGGTATTCCATGTTCATGTGCCAAATTAGCTACTGGTTCAATATCAATTATATTCATTCCTGGATTGCCAAGGCTTTCAATATAAATTGCTTTTGTTTTATCTGTAATAACTTTTTTGTATGATTCTATGTTGTCTTCATCTTCTACAAACTTTCCTACAATCCCGTAATCAGGTAAAATACTATTTAATAGAGTTGTACTTCCTCCATACAAAGTATTAACAGCTACTATTTCATCACCTGCTGATGCAATATTTAAAAAAGTGTTTGATATTGCCGCCATTCCTGAACCCAGCGCAATTGCTTCTGCACCCCCTTCAAGGGATGCAAGCCTTTTTTCAAGTACTGTATTAGTTGGATTTGAAAACCTCACGTAAGAATGTCCCTCTTCTGAGTAATCAAATAATCTAATACATCTCTCAAAATCTCCAAGTTCAAAGGCTGCTGTTTGATAAATTGGAACAGCCTTTGATCTATAATGTTCTGCCGGATTATAACCAGCATGTAATTGTCTTGTAGTAAAACCTAATTGATTGTTTTTATATGCTTCGTAACTCATATTAATTCCTCTCTACTAATTTTAATGCTTTTGTAGGACATGAATTTGCACAAATACCGCAGCCCACACATTTTGAAAAATCTTTTATCTGTCCATCTGCCTTAATGAATACATTAAAGTGGCATCTATTTACACAAACACTACATCCAATGCACTTTTCTGGATCAAATTCAATAATATATTTTGTTTTTGGCCAAAATCCACTACTATTTCTTCTTGCCTGACTCCTAAACAAATAGCAGCAATCTCCACAGCAATTACATATTCCATTAGAATTAACAGTATGCATAAGACCTTTTTTATCAGCATTTTTTACGATTTCCTTTGCTCTTTCTTTATCTATTTCTTCTGACAGACCTCTATGCACAAACGTATTAATTCCATTTCTATATGTAATGCAGGTTTTAGTTGGCTTTCCACATTCACCTCTAAGACTTCTGCAATCGCAATAATTTAGATACACAGGCTTATCTTGAGCATCAATGAACTCTAGCACTTTATCAAGTTGCAAAATCTCATCTTCCGTAGGCCTTACACTAGGATCAGAATTTAATCCATTATAGTAAGCCTCAAAATACCAAGCATCTATAGCAATTTGATCTTCCTTTGGAATACTTCTATAAGTCTTTTGCTCTGATATTGAGAATATATCCAGTCTACTATAAAAATTCGCTATTTTATATGTTCCTAAATCTTCATTTACAAAAGAAATGATTCCTCTTCTATAACTGTTTGTTATAAATTTTTCTACATTATTGACTATGATTTTTTCTATATCTTCTTTATTAAATACATCCTTGTCCATTTTATCTACGAAATCAATTTCTTCCTTTTTAAATACTTTATAAATAAAAGGATAAGCCACTTCAGGTATTTGGAATTTTACAATAAAATTTTCTAAATTCATAAACACATCCCCACAACAAAATTATTAATGTTTAAAATAAATAAAAAAGACCGCAAAAAACCTTCAGGCAGCAAACTCCAAAAAAAGTTCTACTATCCAAATTCTTTTCACGATCTCTAGTTTTCTAGTCAATCATTATATTATTTTTTTAATAATACATATAAATGTAAAAAACACATTTCACACTATTTCTATATGTTTACTTTATACAAGTATAGATTCCAACCTATAATTTGTCAATAAAAACTTATATCGAATATTGATTATTTATGAGATTAAATTAATTTTTTAACTTAATCCATACTATGTACATTGAAAATTATTAATTTCAATGTAATATTTAATTCATAATAAAAACCCTCATAACTATAGCTTATTATTTCCATAGCTATGAGAGAATTTTACTTACCTAGCACTTATTATTTAATGCCATTTCTCAATTTTTCTACTTAAGAATATATTTCAATGTTTTTTATAGAATATCCAAATTGATTTAATGGATCTGTACAATATATTCTTACGTATCTTGCTTTTGTACCATCAAAGGATGAATCTTGAAGTCCACCTTCTGAATCATTAACGGTTGCTGCTGTTTCCCAGCTGTTATCATCTTCTGGGTCAGATGTACATGTTTGTACTTTATATCCCTTAGCATAAGCATTATCCCATAATACTTTTACATCATTTATGTCATAATCCTTACCTAAATCTACATAAACATATTCTGGATGGTTATCCTTATTAGCTGCCCAATTTGAGCTCCATCTACTATCTATATCCTTATCTGTAACATGCTGGCCATCTAATCCTGCTGCTTCATTAGAAGAAGATTCTACTGGTCTATTTAACGCTAAGTTAAAATTATTAGTCTTCTTATCTTCTATAAGGTTAGCAATTGCTTCATTTAGATTTTTAAGAGCACCATCTAAGTCTTCTTTAGATGCTGATTCATTATTTTGAACATCCTTCGCTTCATCTAAAGCTTCACTGAAATCTTTCCAGGTATCTTCTGTATAATTATCTTCTTGTAAGGAATCTCCTTGTGCTATTTCATTATCTAATGCTGATTTACCTGCATAAACCTCTATGTTTCTTAAAGAATATCCAAATTGAGTTACTGGCTTTTCACAATAAATTCTTACATATTTAGCTGAAGTGCTAGGGAAAACTACGTCTGCAATTCCACCTGCACCATCATCAACTTTTGCTACAGTCATCCAACCATCTTCATCATCTGGATCTGAAGTACTTACCTGTATTTTATAACCTCTAGCATAAGCTGTATCCCATAATATTTTTACATTACTAATATCGGAAATATTACCTAAGTCTACGTAAACATATTCTGGATGATTATCTGTGTTTGCTGCCCAGTTTGAACTCCATCTGCTATCAGTGTTTTCATCTGTAGTATTTTTTGCACCTAAACCATCTGCTTCATTTGATGATGATACTGCTGATTTATCAAGTGCCAAATTAACAGCTGAACCAGTAGTTACATTAACTCTTACCAATTGACTCTCTGCTGCTTGTAGATTCTTAAGTGCTTCCTCTATTTTATCTTGAGTTGCTGAATCATTTGAATTAACACTCTCTGCTTCCTTTAATACATTACTAAAGTTTTCGAAGCTTTCCTGGGTATAGTCACTCTCATTTAATTGACTTGCCTTATCAATTTCTGCCTGAAGTGCTGTCTTATCAACCTTAGCACCATATACCTCTATATTCTTTATTGAATATCCAAATTGAGTTGCTGGATCAGTACAATATATTCTTACATATCTTGCAGCTGCACTTGTAAAGGTTGAATCCTGAATTCCACCTGTTCCATCTTCAACAGTTGAAACCGTCTGCCAACTGCTCTCATCCTCTGGATTTGAAACACATGCCTGCACTTTATATCCCTTAGCATAAGCATCTGACCAAGTAACTTTTACATCTCCTATAAAATAAGGTTGACCTAAATCTACATAAACATATTCTGGATGATTATCCTTATTTGCTGCCCAGTTTGAGCTCCATCTGCTATCCAAATTAGTATCTGTAGTATTTTGTGGACCTAAGCCATCTGCTTCATTTGATGAAGACACTGCTGTCTTATTAAGTGCTAAATTAACATCCGCACCAGGAATTGCAGTTGTTTTTACTAAGGCTGTTTCTGCTGCTCTTAAGTTCTTAAGGGCTGTATCAACTTGATCACTAGTTGCAGCAGTATCATTATTAACCGTTACTGCTTCAGTTAGTGCTGCACTAAACACTGCCCAGCTTTCTTCAGTATAATCAGTTTGTACTAATTTATTTGCAACATTTATTTCTGCCTGTAACGCATTTTTGCTTATAGCTCCTTTTACTGTAGGATCTACCGCAACTAAAGCTTTTGGCGCAACCACAGTGTATCCTAATTCACCATCATTACTGCAGAATTGGACAGTTACAGGATTATCTGTAGGATTCCATGCTAGTGCTGTATATTTATCTCCATTTTTATACACACTTGCTGTTACCCCATTTTCTGCCCATATATCTCTTGTACGCTGCCCAAGTGTTGCCATATTATTTACAAACCAATAAGTATCGTACATTTCATTTTGTTGTAATTTAGATGTATCTTGATCCCATTTACCTAATACTGCCTGAGGATCACTTAAAGATTCAATTGGCCATGTTATATGACGCCAATCCGGCTCAACATCATTAGGATCTGGCGGAGCTCCTTTTTTAGGATCGGTGCTCTTATTATAATCATTTATAATGTCTTCCTTCATGCCTTCATATAAACCAGCTGCTTTTGTCTTATCAACACCATAGTTTGTTAAATATTCTCCTGTTGGAAGCCAGTGTATTCCATAAACATATACTGAATCTCCATTGAAAAATGTACCAAAGAAATTTGCGCTTCCATATACTTGTCCAACTGTCTTATGATTGTAATCTGATATCCAGTTATCACCGTCATAATTAAACCAGTATTGTTCTATAGATCTTAATTCAGTAGTGAATCCATATATTCCAGCATCTCTGTATTTATTATTTCCAGATACTGATCCCCACATGTATTCTCCAACCCAGCCAAATAATGATTCTCCAGCTGCTTCTTGATTGTTTCCATCGAAGTTATCTGCATAACCACCAGCCCATGAATGACCTTCATATGGATCAAAGTTTCTAAATTGAGGGAACTTCTCATCTGTTCTTGATGGATTTACGTAATCCCTTATTAAAGTATCTACCATAGGTCCATAGTTTTTTAAGAAGTCACTATCATAGCTTGCTAGTACTGCAGACGCAAATGTAAAGTAACCATACGTAAAATGATGATCAGTAATACCTGTATTTGCACCAAATTCGCTATTTTTATATATTAATGTTCCCCATTCTGGATTATAATCAAAATAGTATCCTTCAGTTTCACCAGGTTTATATGTATACCAATCTGTTAAAATTGTTTTTAGTCTATCTAAAAATTTCTTTTTATAATCTTCTGCCCCTACTTGATCAGCTATAAGTACACCCATCGCCAATGGATGCAGCACCTTTCCCTGCCAATAAGCATCTCCACTCATATAATTTGCATCAGTAGATTTATCAAGTATATCAAGATATTGAAGTAAATTGCTTCTAGAATATTCAGGATTTAATGGTTCTGTAAATTGTGGAACAATTCCATTAAACTTATCCACTGTACTAAATGAATTACCTTCATGAACCTTAAGTGTTCCCCTTACAGATGGATAAGTCATATCATTTGTTGAATCTGAGCTAACTTTCCATTGAGCAGGCAACATACACATTAAAGTTGTATCTGCAAGATCATTACGTTTTAAAGATATACTTTGCTTGAAAGTAGTGGTAACATCAGACGTTTTATCATCGTAAGTATAATCTGCTTTAGTATCTGTAACAAAAGCATAAGCATGCTTATAGAAATAATTTAAATTACTATCAGATGGCATAGTTGCTACTGATAAATAACCTTCTCCATTTCCAAGCTTCATTTTAATCTTGCTTCCGGCTTTTATAAATGTAGTTCCTTTAGGTGCAAATACTCCATAATATCTAGTTACGTTGCTAGGATCAGGTGCACCATTAGAATTAACTGTTTCTATACCGATATGATCTGCTGATATAGAGTCTCCATTATTAGCTAGTATATCATTGCCATTATCATCAAATATTCTTGTAACAGCTGTAGAATATATTTCAGGGGAATTAGGATCACTAAACTCTGTAAATACGTATGGTGAACCCTTTATAAAAGTAGTCTTCATTTTTTGAGTATCATCATCGCTTAACACAACATTTGCAGAGTAATCTCCATAACCATCAATTTTACTGTCCATTTCTGAAGTATTAATATTATTTGCCATCAAAAACAAATCAATATTTTTTTCTGTTTCAACACTTCTATCTTGAAGCCAGCCAGCACTTGGTGTTAATAATCCTAAACCTTGCTGCTGATACTTGGCTTTTAATGGTAAAGTTATTAATGTATCTCCCATATTTTTTATAAGCAATGACTGCCACCAGTCATTTGATGGAATTGGCGACTTAAGATTATCAGTCTTCTCAAAAGGTTCTCTTGGTTGTGGGAATAAAGACATATCACTTACATAACTTCCTTCTCCTGCCTTAGTAACAGTTGATGAAGGTATCTCTGGTATTGTATATACAGGTTTTTGATCACCTTCAACGTAATCATATACTTTGAATTCCTTTATTCCAAATTCACCAGTATTAACTCTAGTCATTCCATTCATTCTTACATATCTTCCTGTAGCATATATCGGAATATTTTCTTCTCCACCTCTACAGTTTAATTGTCTATAAACCTTAGTCCAATTTTGAGCATCATCTGATACTTCGAGATCATAACTTCTTGCTGGAGAATCCCAATCTAAGATAACCCTTCCTATCGTATGCTGGCTTCCCAAATCAACATAGATCCATTGATTATCTTCAGGTGTTGAACCCCAATGTGTATTCACGTCTCCATCAAAGGCATTCTTTGCATCTGCTTGTCCAGGAGTAATATACCACTCTTGATCTACAGACGATGCTGTTGCAGTTTTGTTTAAAGCTATATTCTCTCCAAGTGGCGCTGAAGGAGGAGGATTTATTCCGCCTGTTCCGTATACTTGTAATTCATAAATTGAATATCCATAAGCTTCTTGAGATCTTTTACTAAAATGTAAACGAACATATCTTCCTTTTCCAGATACAGTAATATCTTCATTTCCACCTTTTCCATCGGTTTCTGTATATATCGGATCACTCCATGTTACTTCATCATCAGAAACCTCTATTGTATAGTCTTTAGCATAAGCATTCTCCCAATTGATTTTTACCTCAGTTATTGATGCTGATGCACCTAAATCAACATATAACCATTCATCATCTTTTTTCCATTCAGATTCCCAACGTGATGTATTATCTCCGTCCACTACCTTATCTGAAGTATTTCCCCCATTATTAGATGATGCATATGTTGTTCTGTCTTGTGAAAGCAGATATGGCGTTGTCGTATCTGCCTTAGCCGTGTTTGCCATAGGAAACTGCATTATACTAATAAGCATAAAAAAAATAGTGAAAATAGCAAACGGCTTTTTTAACTTCCCTACTTGAACATTTTTTGTTTTAAGCATTACTTTACTCCTCTTCTATAGTATTTAGTAGCAATTTATCTCTAAATTAATTTTTATTTAAAAGTCATTTGTTTACTACAAATTGTTCCTTAGTATCCTTTATACCTTTAGTAATAATTGATGATATCATTAACAGTATTTTTATCATTCGATGTTTGCTTATTTTCTCTCCCTTCACTAAAAAATTCTATGAATATAAATTCATACCTAAACAGTATGTTTTTATATTCATAGAATTATCGTTACAAGTATAAATTTCTTTATACTTGTATCATATATAGGAACTAATCTAGATTAAATCGCAATTTATCTAGATTAAAAAGGCAGTAATAACTTATAAATAATTATTACCACCTCATATAAAATGTATTTAATTTTATTATGTTTAACTATTTATTAAATACAGTGCAATTTATCAATTCTATATTATTTCTTTTTATCCAATCTTTTATTTCTATAGAAGTTAATACTTTTACTTCTAATGGCCTAATCATATTATATGATGATAATTCCAATAAATTTTGATCTACATATCCTGGATGTACTGCAATCATAGATAAATTATTTTCTAGTATTTCTCCTTCATCATTTAGAAAATATGAAAAGGGATCATATAGATTCTCTTCTGACATTATAGGAAGTTTAGCAAATTTGCAATATATATCCTTCGCACTAAAGCTCTTCATAAAGGGTATATATACTACATCATTTTTATTTGCAACATATTCTATTGCCTTGTCTAAATTTTTAGATTCAATTGCATGTCTATCAAAATATGCTGGATTGCCTCCAGTTATTTTTCTAAACTTGTCCAATTGTGCTTCTACTTCCCTAACTGCATCTTCAAAATTTATAAGATCCATGCCATTATTAAATGCATTCCGATGTTTTTTTGAAGAAATAAAATTACCATGTTCATCTACCATTGAGGGAATTTCTTGAGGATCACTACATGGTTTTCCTATTGATGCATTTGAATGTTGACCTATACTTACATGTTTGAATTTCTTGACTAGATTATAACCTGCTTGTGCATCTGGCATGTTTGCCATTAAACCTACACTAGTAACTATTCCGTCTTCAATAGCTTTACATATCCCATGATTTACACCATCTGTTAATCCTAAATCATCTGCACGAATAATTAATTTCATTTATTCACCCTCCAAACGAAACATTTTATAATAAATTCAAATGAATCCCTTCTTTTAATTATTCATTTATTCTTCTGTTGGCTTTTCAGGTCCTGTTAAATCTAGTTGGTAAAAAACTAAGTCCAGCCACTTATTAAATTTATATCCCGCTTTTGTTATTGTACCTGAATACTTAAATCCAAATTTCTCATGAATTTTTATACTATTTTCATTCAGGCTGTCAATACAAGCTACCATAGTTGCATACTCTTGTTTATTAGCTATATTTATAAGCTCCTTTAATAAAAGCTTACCAAATCCTAAATTTCTATAATCCTTATGAACATATACAGAATGCTCTATTGTATATTTAAAAGCTGGATAAGCTCTAAATGGGCCATATGTAGCAAAAGCAACAGCTTTACCATCTTTCTCAACTACTAATAAAGGATGTCCATCTTGTTTCTTCTCTTCATACCACTTTCTTCTACTCTCAAGAGTATGAGTCTTATAAGTATAGATTGCTGTTGTATTCAATATGGCATCATTATAAATTTCCAAAATGTCTTTTAAATCTTTTTCAGTTGCTTCTCTTATCATTTTTTTATCCCTTCTCATATAAATTAATCTTTCTACATTTTAGCATTTTCCATACAATAAGCAAAATTCTTTTTTATCATTTATATAATATTATTATTATATAAGAAATTGCTATCATTCATTATTTCATCATAGACTCCATCTCTTATAATTGTATGTTCATTTGAAAAAACAACTGCTCTTTTAAATACTCCTTTTACATATTCAAAGTCATGGGTTGAACATAAAATTGTCTTTCCTGCCCTATTTATATTTATCATAAATTCTTTTAAAAATCTCTTTGTTTTAGGATCAAGTCCATTCATTGGTTCATCAAATATGTATACATCTGGATTCAGCACTACTACAGAAGCTATAGATACCTTTTTCTTTTCGCCTCCGCTTAAATGATACGGCTGCCTATTTCTTAATTCCTCAATATTAAGTAGCTTTAAAGTGTCCTCAACTCTTTTTTTGACTTCCTCTTCATCCATTCCCATCTGCCTTGGCCCAAATGCAATTTCATCATAAACATTTGAGCAAAAAAGCTGTACATCAGAATTTTGAAACACAAAACCTATCTTTTTATGAAAAGATTTTGAAAATTGTTCATTTTGTAGTTTCTTATCATTGATTTCTTCTCCTGCAAATAGATAGCTTCCGCTATCTGGTGTTATTAATCCATTAATTAGTTTCATTAATGTGGACTTTCCACTTCCATTGACTCCTATTAAGGCAGCTGCTTCTCCTTCCTCAATATGAAGATTTATATTTTTGAGTGCGAAAACCTTATTTTCATATGAATAAGAAACATTATTAATATCAATCATTAAATCACAACCTATCAAAGTAAAAATATGCTAGTATAAAAATAATATTGCAAATAATACAAATATAATCTGATAACTTAAATTTAAAGTTCTTATATACCTTGTATGTTCCTGTAAAACCTCTACATTCCATTGCGCCATACATTTCTTCTGACATTTCTTTAGATACTATAAACATAGTTCCAACAATACCAGAAAGTGATGTACTCTTATTACTGCTCCTGCCAACAGACCTTAACTTAAGTGCATAAACCATATTTAATGAAAACTCACCTAAAACTAATATATATTTTATTGTAGTATCAAGTACGAATATAAACATATCTGGCACCCTAAGAAGCTTTAAAGAACCTGTGAGATCATTCCATTGTGTAGTAAAGGCTAATACATTAACCGAAGCAACAGAAACTAAAATCTTTAATGAAATCATTAAAGCATTATTGCCATAACCTAAAAAAAGTGAGGGTAACAGAATTATAAAAGTAAAAATTGCCACTCCAAAACTTACCCTTAAAATATATTTTATTTCATTAATACTTAAAAAATTAATTATTACAAGCATCAATACATTAGATATCAAAACAAAAGTAAAACTTTTTGTCATTGAAACAAATATTATTAGTATAAATGTTGACATGAGCTTAAGCAAAGCATTAAACTCAAGTTTACTTGACTTATATTCAGTTTGCCTTCTAAATCTAGTAAGCACACTTAATATAGAAAGAATGCTTTTATTTATAAAAGCATCCTTATCTTTTTGTGGTATATAATCATCTTTCTTCAAAAGCCATTCTGGCATCTATAACTTCCTCTCTCACTAAAATTTAACCATTAATACCATTATCTTTTCTCATACTGGCTATTATCCTGAATACTATTAAAAATATTGCAACTCCAGCGATTGCTGATAAAATATATCCAAAACTATCTGGCATACCTTGGACAGAATAATTCCGCATCAATGCACTAAAATTAAATCCATTTTCCATTCCTTTTGGCACAAATCCTAAGGCTTTACCGCCTACAACTACAGAATTTATTTCATCAGTCCCCCATTCGCCCCAAGCCGTACCAGTTGCTAATAAACCTAAAGGTGATAAACATATAAGTGCTATTATCAAAGCATATATTGGTTTAGTTTTTTTAGCTGAACCGTCATATACGATGTCAGGTGAAACTTTTCTTATAAAACTCAACACTCCAATAGTTATAATTGCTTCTAAAATTCCTGCAACTGCAAGATGCGGAATAAGCATTGCCGGTATAGAAATTGATAACGGATATGGGCAATATAAAGGCATACCTACTGCATCCTTAAAAAGTAATGGCTGTATACCAAGCTCTATTGAAGCAAACAATGCACCAGCATTAATACCAACATACGAACCGATTAAAGCTCCAATATATTCCCCTCTCTCTGATTTAATTCTTTCCTTTAAAAATTTGTAAATATAATATCCTACAAATGGAATAATAAAAGCCATATTAAATGAATTTGCTCCAAAGGCTAGAACCCCGCCATCTCCAAATAGTAACGCTTGAATCAAAAGTGCCACCGTTATAGAAATGCATGCTGCCTCAGGGCCTAAAAGCATAGCTAGCAAAGTTCCACCTACAGCATGTCCTGTTGTTCCTCCTGGTAATGGCACATTAAACATCATTGTTAAAAATGAAAGAGAGGCGCCTATCCCCATAAGTGGCATTTTCTTTTTTGTTATTTCTTTTTTTACTGTCTTTATTGATTTTGCCCAAACTGGAATCATTACAGCTCCCATAACCGCACAGGTAGCCGGACTTAAATAATTATCTGGAATATGCATTCATTAATCCTCCTCTAACTTTAATAAAAAAACAAAACCACCAAAAGCGATCACTAATTAAACTTAAAAGTAATCAACCTTCGTGGTTATAATTCAAATTAATATTTTATATTTATTAAATTTTAATTTCTAAATTTACGCATGCCCTCGTGGCACACATAATATATTACTACAATCTTTGCACTTTGTAAATATCAACTTGATTTTAGCTTTTGTTTTTTACTTTCTCCTCAATATATTTAACAAATGAATTTAATCCTTCTCCTGTTCTTGAAGATACCTTAAAAATGTTAGCTGATTCATTTAAAAACTTAACATTTTGTTCTGTTTTATCAGCATCAAAATCAAAATACTCCATCATGTCATACTTATTCAATATAACTACATCCGCTGTTGAAAACAATAATGGATATTTTTCAACTTTATCATCACCTTCTGGAATACTTAAAATAGCAATCTTAAAATCTTCTCCAATATCAAATTCAGCAGGGCAAACAAGATTCCCTATATTCTCAATAAAGATTATATCGATTTCTTCTAAATCAAAATATTCTAATATATTCTTAATTGATACTGCTTCTATATGGCACGCTCCCTCAGTATTTAGCTGAATAACAGGAATTCCAAGTGAATCAATTTTTTCAGCATCTAATTGTCCCGCAATATCTCCTTCTACCACAGCAATATTATATTTATCTTTTAACTTTTTTATTAATTCTATAATCAAGCTTGTCTTACCCGCCCCAGGTGAGCCCATGACATTTACTAAATATACATTTTTACTTTTCATAATCTCTTTAATTTCTTTACTACACTCTTCATTATTTTCTGCGACCTGCTTTAGAACTTTAATTTTCATTCATTCACCTCTCGTATCTGAAATTTTCTAATAACATACTCACCTTATCTCTCTAATAAACATATAGAATACTTTTTCTTTACTTTATAATAAGGCACATGAAAATAAATGACAAGTCCAAAGTTACCATGGATGTTTTTCATCAATTCTCACTATTATAATTGTGAAGAGTTTTGTAGGCAGCACATCCATCCACATCCATAAAAACACTTGACTTAGAGTTAACTTAAAGGTATAAAATGATATCATGCACAAGAAAACAAAAAAATGTTGTTTATAGTTTATCCGTATTTAATCTATAGATTAATCACTTTCATTAAATTCTGTGCCTTAATCATAGCGAAAGGAATGATCATTAATATGAAAATTGCTGTAATAGACGCGCAAGGCGCAGGTCTTGGCCAAAACATCATAAAGAGAATTCGTAGAGAAATAGACAATGATGTTTATATTATTGCACTTGGTACAAACTCCTTTGCCACATCAAAAATGGTACAAGCAGGTGCAAATGTTGGTATAAGCGGAGAAAGAGCAATCAGTTCATTTTGTAAGACAGCTAAAATAGATAGCATAATAGGACCAATCGGAATGATTTGTAGTGGAGGCATAAACGGAGAAATTACCTCTATGATTTCCAATGCAATATTTAATATGGATTGTACTAAATATATTCTTCCACTACAAAAGCATGGCATTTATATTCCTGGAACAAGAAATCTACAAATCAGAGATATAGTTGAAGAGATTATTTTTGATATTAAGAATCGATTAACAGATATAAATATAAATAAGAATTAAGCTGACTCTATCGTCAGCTCTCAATTAAACTTTTTCTTTATTTTTATATTTCTAGTTGGTCCACTTTTTATGTTATTGTTACACCTCTATAGCTTATGTTCGCGATTTTGTCCTTTATCTCTCATCTAGGTTATTTAGTTTTATTCTTCTCCTTTTCAATTTTATTTCTTTCTACTAATCTTCCCATTAAAAAGGCAATTACTCCAACTCCAATACCTGTCTGTACACAAAAAAGCAAGCTCTCAACCTCAACTGGCAATTCTCCGCCAATCCAGGTTTCCATAACTGGCTTAAACCATGGCTTATACTCAGTACCTGTAATCTCAGAAACCACTTTGCTTCCTGCATCATCAGATCCACCAAATTCAGCTCCTTTTAATGTAAATAAAGGGATAGCTGCTATAAGCACAGCAATTATTAATAGACTTATAACTGTTTTTTTAGTCTTCGACATTAATTTTCCCCTCCCTTCACTAATCCAAGGCCTGCCAATTCAGATTTTGCATATGTTTCAAGACCGATTATAATAACTACTGTTAGAATTCCTTCGATAATTGCAAGTGGGACTTGTGTTGGCGCAAATACTGCAAGGAATTTAGCTGCTGATACAATAACACCACCATTTTCTGATGGATATGCTAGTGCAAGCTGAAAACTTGTTATACAATAAGTAAATAAATCGCCAATTGATGCCGCTAGGAAAATCCCTACATATTTATTGATTTTGAGTATTTGACATAATTTATATATTCCGTAAGAAACAAATGGGCCTGCAATAGCCATAGAAAATGTATTAGCACCAAGGGTAGTTATTCCTCCATGAGCAAGCAAAATCGCCTGGAAAACAAGTACAATAATTCCTAAAATACTAACTGCGGCTGGTCCAAACAATATTGCACCAAGTCCAGTACCAGTCATATGTGAGCAGCTTCCTGTTACTGATGGAATCTTTAAAGATGAAAGTACAAATACAAATGCTCCAGCCATAGCCAAAATTGTGATTGATCTACGATGCTCAGATACTGTTTTCTTAATTGATAAATAGCCGGCCACTAAAAATGGAACACATACAACACCCCATATAATACAAAATTGTGGCGGAAGATATCCTTCCATAATGTGCATGGCATTAGCTGCCGGAGCCACTCCAAATACTAAAGCAAATGCTGCTGCTAAAGCGACTATTCTCTTTTCTTTTTTATTCATTTTTCTCCCCCTCCAAAAGCTTCTGATATTTATATAATCAAAAGCTAAATAATACAATCATATAAATTCAGCTGAAGTATAGAACTCCATCTTAAAAATTTTATTTTATTTATAATCCATATTCTTATAGTATGTCTTTAAATTCCTGTATGCTTTTAGGATAGGCTTTTATATCTTTTAAAATCTGTTTTTCTACAAGAGATTCATAAACCTCAAGTAGGGTTGGCTGTTTTAAATTTGCCGCTTTTAAAATTCCCATATTTTGAAATATCTCAAGTGGTGATCCATCTGCAATAATTTTTCCTTCACTAAATACTAGGACTCTTTCAGCCCATCTATATGCAAAATCCACATCATGTGTAGAAATAAGCATTGTCTTTCCTTCAGCTCCAAGCTTTAGCAAGACTTCTTCTAGCATCATTGCATTTAATGGATCCAATGCCGCTGTTGGTTCATCAAAAATTATAATTTCTGATTTCATTGCAATAATATCAGCAATACTAACGCGTTTCTTTTCACCGCCGCTTAAATAATGAGGCGGGCGATCCTTTAGATTAGAAATATTCATATATTCCAGAGCTTCATCAACTCGTTTTAATACTTCTTCTTTTGGAAGTTTTAAATTCATAGGCCCGAAAGCAACTTCAGCCTTAACTGTAGATGCGATAATTTGATTGTCAGCATCTTGAAATACAATTCCTATATTCTTTCTAAGTTCATTTAAATTTTTTTTATTAATAACCATATCCCTGTAAATAATTTTCCCCTGCTCTGGTGTAAGTACACCATCTACATTTAAGAAAAAGGTAGACTTTCCTGAGCCGTTTGAACCAATTACAGCGATTTTATCCCCTTCATAAATATCCACGCTTACTCCATCTAAGGCAGATTTTCCATTTCCATAGGTATAACATAAATCTTCAATTTTTAGTATTAACTTCTTCATGATTGTTCCTTTCTAAGCGCATGAAAATAAATAATCATCAAATGAACTTGTTATTTTGGAATGTGCCTTATCTTGTAAAGCTCCAAAGCAAAATCAAAAAAATTATAAATACTATTGCAAAGACAATCTGTATTATTTCTATTTTTTTATCTTCTTCTAAAAACACAAGTTCTCCATCATAGCATCTAGCTTCCATAGCATCATAATAAGCATTTGCTTTCTTAAGTGAAATAATAAGCATGTTACTTGCTATACTTCCAAATGTATAACAAGAAGTTTTAAAATCACAATAACCTTGGCGAGACTTTGCAGAATTTTTCATTTTATCAGAGACGTCCATTAAAATAAATATGTAGCGATAAATAAGGCTCATCAATTCCATAATAATCTTTGGCACATGCGCCTTTCTAAGCACATAAATAATCTCAGAAGTTGGAGTTGATAATGTCATCATCTGTAGAGCACTAATAGCCGCAAAAATTTTCAAAATCAAAAATGTCATTTTCTTAAGCTGAATAATTGAAGTAAAGACATAGCAAAATCCAAGATATAAGTTATACTGTCCTATTGGCTGTTTTGAAAAATCAATGGCAATAGTAAAAGTACTAAGTAAAATAAAAGTAATTGGAATTGCCAGTATTGACAAATATTTAGTTAATGGGATCTCACCTTTAATAACTGTAACATATCCCATTGTAATTATTACTGCAATAGATACACATGGATTATCAAATGCAATACAAAGAATTAGTGTTAAAATTGATAGATATACTTTAAATACAGCGTTCCACTTTCTAATTTTTGAAGCATAAGCATAAAAATCAATTGAATATCCTTCTCCATGTTTATGTCCAATTTTATGGTTATTAACATTTTTCCCCATCTAACATCTCCTTTGTATTTTGGTTCATATGAGCATTCTTTAAAAATTCATAGATAAAATTTCTCTATTATATGCATATATGCAGGTTGTTGAATCATATGTACATTTATTAAATTCCTGCTTTAATCTTTATATGAATTTTATGAAAAATAAAAAGTCCTTCTAACAAAAGTGTTAAAAAGACATAATAATAAAACCTGTTTACTCATATAAAATGCACAAATAAACCGTTATTAAAACGCTCCCCCTATCACTCGTAGAGTTTAGTCACAAAAAAAATAACAAGGTAATATACCATTATATTTCCTATGTGCCTTACGGTGCAAAATATAGGCAGGTCTTCTGACTTAAGAATTATCATTCGAATACGCCTTCCCTATTTCTAAGTGACATAACATGTATTCAAACTCCTCCAATACAGCTACGGGATAGTTTAGGATTCTCACCTAATTCCCTTTTAATCAATTAAAATTTATTTTAATCAAACCTATATTTTCTTATTAAATTTTACTTTCTCAACTATGTTTTTATATTATACCATAAATTGTTTATGGTAACCAATGAAAGTTTTTTATTATATAGATTTTATTCTTTTTCCAAGCATTGATATATTTGATCTAAATTATATCTCATAGCTTCTATATAATCCTTATCATCTTCTTTTGATTCTAACGTCAATATTGGCACAACAACAGCTCCGACCTCATTAGCCAAAGTTTCTGAAACTTTTGGGCTAGCAAGTTCCTCAGAAAAAACAGTTTTTATATTATTTTCTCTGCAGAAATTAACCAAATCCTCCAATTGTTTAGGAGTGGGTTCCCCTTCAGCAAATAAATTTTCTACTGATTTCTGAGTTAATCCAAAATCCCTGCATAGATATCCAAATGCAGCATGTCCTGTTACAAAATCTTTTTTACTTAATTGATCAAATTTAGGTTGATATTCATTATATAAATCCTCTAATTCGCCTTTAAATTTATTATAATTTTCTTCATAATAATCTTTGTTCTTTCCATCTAATTTAACTAAAGTATTTTTTATATTTTCAGATTGTATTTCTGCATTCTTCAAACTAAGCCAACTGTGAGGATCAATAGCATTATCTTCTTTCCTAGCTTGTACTCCTTCACTTGAATCTACAATAAGTATATCTTTATCATTAATAGTATCATTGACTTTATCCACCCACGTCTCCATACCTAAGCCATTATAAATAAAGGCCTTTCCTTTAGTTAATTCCTCAAAATCCTTAGTTTTAGGCTCATAATCATGCGGCTCTACATTATCTGGAACTAAACACGTAATATCCACTTTGTCTCCTGCAATCTCTTCTGCAAATTCCTTTAGGGGATATATAGAAACCACAATGCTTAACTTACCGTCTTCTGCCTTTTGCGCTGTAGTTTTTGTATCCGCTCCACATCCTATTAATGTAATACCAATTAGGCTGGCTAAAACTCCTGAAATAATTTTCTTTTTCACATTTGCACCTCCATATGCATATGATTTGCATTTGCATTCTTCATTTAATAATACTACTATTCCAAGTTAAATATGTCAATACCAATTAAGCATAACCTATTTATTTCTTGCTTTTTGAGAATCTTAGAGGTGTAGTTTTATATATTCTACAAAATTGCAAAATGAAGTGATAATATTCTTGATGTGAAATACAAATGTGATATAAAAAATTAAAATGCATATAGATTTGAAAGAAAATGAACTGCTTTTATATGCTTATTTCATAAATTTTAGCAGGATATAAATTATAATATCCTGCTTTATATTTACTTAGAATGATAATATTTTGATCTGACTTCATTTGTAAAACCATAATCAATAATAACAGGTTTTCCTTTTATTATTCCCCAGTTATTTTTTCGCTCGAAGTCACCGAGCAGCAAATCATAACTTTTTCGTATATTCTGCATTTTATCTAAGTTTCTTAGTTCATTTTTATTCGAAACTTTAAAATAATTACATATATCTAAAATATTGTTTACTCGCTTTGCTTTTTCCATTATTAAATAGCTAAAATCCTCTGATACTTGTATGACTTTTGCAAATAAATCCGATTTGTCACAACACGAAATTTTGTACTCATTCTTATTTTGTTCAATACCAGCTTTATTTTTTGCTATTTTAATTACATATCCATTACCTAAATCAAATACATTCCTGCAGGAACCAGAACCAATATATCTATAATATCCTTTTTGTATATTTAACATAATTTGATTAAATACACTTGCCATTAAAAACACCTGCTTCATGATAATCTCTTTATAGTCTTTAGTAAACATCTTACATATTATCTTATTCATTCTGCAGTCAATTGGTTCATTTATAATAAAAGCCCATTATGTTTTCTGGTAAACTCTTAATAAGTACTTTGAAAACATTAATGGACAAAAATTGCATATATTGAATTTACTTAATCAGCATGTGGGTAGGCACTAGTGTCCCACGAATGATCTGCACTCATTTCATCATCGGTTAAATTATAATAGTCATATCTCAAAACATTCTCATAAGAAGATACTGGATCATCCCAGGTGCAGTCTACATGACGCCACTTGCCATCTATATATACCAAATTCCATGCATGATCTTCTCCACCAGCTGTTCCTGCAACAACCATAGATTTAATGCCAGCTGTAGTAAACATTTTTTGTGCAAGGAGAGCATATCCCTCACAAACTCCTGTATGTTTAATTAATGTATTGTAAGGATCAAATATAGAGTAAGATTGATCATAACTAGTATTATTAATTATCCAATCATGTATAGCACGTTCCTTTTCAGACTGACTCATACTATCTGGAGCAATAGCTGCAAGTATTTCTTTTACTCTTTCATCTAAATCAGCTGCCATTTCTGCTGTCATCTTATAAGTACAAGTAATTTGCATGTTAATTGGGCCAGAACCATAACTAGACATGTTTACTTTATAATCTGATACATTGTACATTTCATATGGATTTGTAATTTTTAGCTTATTTATCGCTGATTCTATAACACTTTTTGCACTATCCATCTTTATATCACTGCTTGAACACTGTATATTAAAGGTTGGATTTTCAACACTGACATTTTTCAATATTTCTTGGCTTATTATATCACTAGCTGAATTTGTCCAAGCTCCACTGCTATTTAAGTAGTATCCATCAATATCAGTATCGTGTGCCATATAGCCATTTGAATAAAAATAATACCAATTTTTATCTATTAATCTCCATCCAGTAGCCCAGCTTGAACCCTCAGTATACCACCATCCATTACTGTTACTTTTCCACTCTGCATTTGCTCCGATTGGATTAAGCGCTACCACTGAAACTGCTATTAATGTACTCGATATCAATTTTGTTAACTTTAATTTCTTCATATGTTTTCCTCCCCTCATATATTTGTATAATATAATTTTATACCAATTCTTGGTGCTATTTAATATAAAATTTTATAAGATTTTATAAAGAAACAGTTACAAAATTATTATCGATACCTATTAGTTTTCTCTTCACCGTTGCTTTCTTCCATATTAGGATAAACAAACCATAAACTCACTTTTATTTCTGCACTATATAATCCACATATCCCTGCTTTATGTTTTCACCATCGAATATTCTTTCTAAAACTCTATTTTCCTTAAATACTATTTTCATATCCTTAAAGTATTCTTCAGCTTCTTCAATATCGTAATAAGCATGAACAACCTTTTCCCCATCCTCGACCTGCAAAAATTCCCCCTTACCAACCTTTTCTCCTCGTCCAAAACTTTCATCATTTATGGTAAGAAAATTTATAAAACAAATTCCTCCTGGTTTCAAAACTCTTTTTATCTCTCTTACAGCTTTTACCATTTCCTCTTTCTTCATATGAAAAATTGTATTATATGAATAGATATAGCTAATTGTTTCATCTTCAAAAGGAAGCTTTCTTATATCTCCCTTAGTAATATTAAGCTCAACATTATGTTCTTCAGAAAATTTTTTAGCTTTTTCAATTTGAGAGTCACTAAATTCAATTCCATATGTCTTATATCCATATTCTGAAAAAAGTGCAAGTGGTGGACAATTTCCTCCTGCCCCACAATCCAAGACACTTTTTTCTAAAGTAATCTCATTATTATTGCAATAATTTAAAAATTTATATAGCTGTGTTTGTCTAAATACTAATTTCATAAAAATCCTCCATAATCTTAAAAAATAACTTAAAGAATTCCAACAATTCTCCTAAGAATAATGATACTCGTGCTCCTAATTTATAGCAAGAGTATCCATATCTACGATAAAAATCTTACTAAGATAACCCAATTATAAACATAATGTATGATATTATAGATAAATAGAAATGAAAATTGTGATTTTGTAATTAAAACTATAGATTAATAACTATGCCTGTTATACAATTCAAAAACTAATCAAGTAAATAAACTTTATAATTATTAAAAAATGAAAGCCAATTGCGTCATCAAACAATTGGCTTTCATTTTTTGATAATATTATATATTTTCTGTTTTCATTGCTCTCATTGCATTTAAAACAGCAATAAGTGCTACTCCAACATCTCCAAATACTGCTTCCCACATAGTTCCCATACCTGCTGCTACTAATACTAATATTACTAGTTTAACTCCTAATGCAAAAACTATATTTTGCATTACTATACTTCTTGTTTTCTTTGCTATCTTTATAGCTGTAGCGATTTTTGAAGGCTCATCTGTCATTATAACTACATCAGCAGCTTCAATTGCTGCATCTGAGCCAACACCGCCCATTGCTATGCCGATATCGGCTCTAGCCAATACTGGAGCATCATTTATTCCATCTCCAACAAACACAATTTTACCTTTATTAGATTTCTCTTTAAATAATGCTTCCAGCTTTTCAACTTTTTGATCTGGCAATAATTCAGCATGAACTTCATCTAATCCTAATTCTTCAGCAATCTTAATTCCAACAGTTTTATTATCTCCTGTGAGCATAATACTTTTCTTAATCCCAATATTTTTTAATGCTTTTATAGCTTTTGCTGAATCCTCTTTTACCTCATCTGATATAACTATATATCCTGCATATTTTTTATCTACAGCAACATGAACTACAGTTCCTATAGTCTCAACTTGCTTATAAGGTATATTTTCTTCATTCATTAACTTATAATTACCAGCAAGTACCTCTTTTTCATCAAGGAGAACCTTAACGCCATGACCTGATATTTCTTTATAATCTTTTATTTTATCTTTACTTATTTCTTTATCATACGCCTTTAATATAGATGCTGCTATTGGATGATTAGAATAATTTTCTGCATAGGCTGCTAAATTCATAAGTTCCTCTTTGGAAATATTATTTTCCGGTTTTATTTCTGTTACCTTAAATATCCCCTTTGTGAGTGTTCCTGTTTTATCAAACACAACCATTTCAACAGAATTTAATGCTTCAAGATAATTTCCACCTTTAACTAATATTCCATTTTTTGATGCTCCACCTATTCCTCCAAAGAATCCAAGAGGTATAGATACAACTAAAGCACAAGGACAAGAAACTACTAAAAATGCTAATGCTCTATAAATCCACTGTGAAAATGTTGCTCCTTCTATGACAAGTGGTGGTATTACCGCTAATGCCAATGCTGCAAATACAACAGCTGGAGTATAAAACCTTGCAAATTTTGTTATAAAATTTTCTGTTGGAGCCTTTTTGCTGCTTGCATTTTGAACTAAATCCAATATCTTAGAAACGGTAGAATCTCCAAATTCCTTCTCAACTTTTATTGTTAAAAGCCCATTTTTGTTGATAACTCCACTTAAAATACTATCTCCGACTCCTACTTCCCTAGGAACACTTTCACCAGTTAATGCAGCCGTATCTATCATAGAATTACCTTCAATTACTTTCCCATCTAAAGGAACTTTCTCTCCTGGTTTTACTACTACTACATCTCCTATTCTCACTTCTTCTGGTTCCACTTTTTTAATATCACCATTTATCTTTAGGTTAGCAAAATCCGGTCTGATATCCATAAGTGCCGATATAGACTTTCTTGAACGATTAACCGCCATATCCTGAAACATTTCTCCTATTTGGTAAAAAAGCATAACTGCTACACCTTCAGGATATTCACCTATAGCAAAAGCACCAACGGTTGCAATAGTCATTAAAAAGTTTTCATCAAAAACTTGGCCCTTGATTATATTCCTACATGCACCTAGAACAACTTCTCCTCCTACAAGCACATAACTTACCAAATATAAAATAAGCTCTACTGAATTAGGAAATTTCATAGCAGTTGCTATTCCAAATATTATAGCACCAATAGCAAGTCTAATAATCTCACCCTTATTATTTTCCTCATCAATTTTTTCATTTTTGCTTTTTGACAATTTATCTGTACTATCAATCAAAGTCACTTTTACATCTGGTTCGATTCTTTTAACTATTTTTTTAATATCATCCAAAATATCATTTTGCTTCGATGAATCTTCTATTTCTATAGTAAGCTTTGTGGATACGAAATCTACAACTGCAGACTTCACACCATCTAAATTATTAGATTCTCTTTCTATTTTTGCAGCACAGTTACCACAGCATAATCCCTCTAGTAAAATTTCGTTTTTAAAAACTTTCTCATTAACTTTTTCTCTAACTTTTACATGAGATTCAATACTTGTTACAATATTAGTTATCATTTCTACTATTTCTTCTACTCTACTAGCCTCTTTTATTTCTAATATTAAAGTTTTAGTAAGAAAATTTACGCTTGCAGAATTAACTTCATCTAATTCACTTATTCTTTTCTCCATTTTAGCTGCACAATTTGCACATCCAAGTCCCTCTAATATAAATTCTTTTCTTATTTTTTTCATGCTGTCTTTATTAGATAATTTAGCTTTCTTAACATTGCCATTAACTATTTTTATATTGCTTGCCATGGTTACCCCTCCTCTTGCTTAAATCTACTTTTTTTCTGATATATGGGCTAATCCCTGATCAAAAATCCTCTTAACATGTTCATCTTCTAACGAATAATAAACTACTTTACCTTCTCTTTTATATTTAACTAATCTTGCCTGCTTTAAAACTCTTAGTTGGTGAGAAATAGCTGATTGTGTCATTCCAAGTAAGGCTGCTATGTCGCAAACACACATTTCAGCTTCAAATAATGCACACAATACTCTTATTCTTGTAGAATCTCCAAGAACTTTAAATAAATCTGCTAAATCATAAAGGGTTTCTTCTTCCGGAATAGATTTCTTAACTTTATTAATTATATCTTCATGAATTATAGTACAATTGCAAACTTCAATATTTCTATCTTCCAAAATAATAATCCTCCTCGCATGAACATATGAATACTTGTTCATATGTTCATTATATTCAAAGAATTAAAATATGTCAATAAAATAGGAAATATTTTCTGATAAATTTTTGATTTAGTTTAGGTGTAATTTTAGTCTGCATATATTAAATATCTCTGCATTTTTCAAATGCTGCTCTATGTAGTAATGTCTCTATTATTTAATTTCTATTCAAAACATATAGAGTTTCATTATATAATTAAAACCAGCTCATAGATTTCTCTATTAGCTGGTTTTAATTAATATTTTATAATTTTGAGATTATGAGCTTATATTTATATTTTACCCTAAACTTAATAAAATTAATTCTATTTATGCGATTTATATCTGATTAAAATTTGTATTACTCTAAATTTTTATGCTGTTGTTTATCTAAATTACTTCATAGATTCAATAATACTATCAGCTAAAGCCTCCATTGAATCTGTATCCTCTTCTTTCATAGCTGAACTTATTGTCATTTGATTATCTAAAATAGTCATATTCTTCATTTCGTCTAGAAGTTCACTCATTAGTTTTGCAGATTGAGGCGCCCATGAGCCATTTTCTATAAGTGCAAAGGTACGTTTTTGAAGATTCAAAGCTTTCATATCCATTATATAATTTAGTATTGGTGGATAAATTTTTAAATTATAAGTTACAGAAGCTAAAACCACATGGCTGTATTTAAAAGTTTCAGAAATCAAATAAGAAACATGAGTCTTTGAAGCATCATACATAACTACATTTGTCATTCCTTTTTTAACTAATCTTGTTGCTAAATCATTAGCAGCTGCTTCTGTATTTCCATACATTGTTCCATAAACTATCATTACTCCCTTTTCTTCTGGTTCATAGCGGCTCCATTTATCATACTTATCTAAAAAATATCCAAAATCATTACGCCATACTGGTCCATGCAATGGGCAGATAGTCTTTATTTCTATAGTACCAGCCTTTTTTAAAAGTGCTTGAACATGTGGGCCATATTTTCCTACTATATTTGTATAGTATCTTCTTGCATCATCAATCCAATCACGATCAAAATTTACTTCATCATTAAACATTTTGCCGTCTAAGGCTCCAAAAGAACCAAAGGCATCAGCAGAAAACAATACACCATTAGTAGTATCATATGTTACCATTGCTTCTGGCCAATGAACCATTGGAGCTGATACAAAGGCAACAGTGTGTTTTCCGAAGGACATTGTATCTCCCTCTTTAACTTTTATTATATTATCATCTATATTAAAACCAAACTGATGCATAAACATAAAAGCTTTTTCAGTACATACAATTTTTACGTTTGGATATCTAAGAACAATTTCTTCAATGCATGCTGCATGATCAGGTTCCATATGGTTGATTACCATATAGTCTAAGTCTCTATTTTCTAAAACACCTTTAATATTCTCAAGAAATTGACGACAAATTGACCAGTCCACTGTATCAAATAGTACAGTTTTTTCATCTAAAAGCAAATACGAATTGTAAGAAACACCTCTTGGAATTGGATGTACATTTTCAAAAAGAGCAAGGCGCCTGTCATTACCGCCAACCCAATAAAGATCCTCAGTTATATTTCTAACACAATACATGAATTTATTCCTCCTTTACACTAAAACAAATTTTCAGTTTTACTTCTCATAGAAATTAGACTTCGATAAACATATCTTTTTCTTCCCCACAAGCAGGGCAAGTCCATTCTTCTGGAATATTTTCAAAAAGAGTTCCAGGCACTATTTCACCTTCTGGGTCTCCTATACCAGGATCATATTCATAACCACAGCCATTACATACATAGTGCTTCCATGTAGGAACTACTTTCTTTGGAACTGCTCTCTTCATCTTCTTCATTGGCGGAGCTTCTTTCTTTGGTTCTCCATTATCTAAAGCAGAAGAGAGTAGAGGTAAGACTTCCATCAAATCCCCAACAATACCATAATCCGCATTTTTGAAAATTTTTGCATTTGGATTAATATTTATAGCGACTATTGTTGTTGCATCCTTTATACCTTTCAAATGTTGTCCTGCACCTGAAATACCGCAGGCAATATAAAGATTTCCATTAAACTTTTGACCAGACATACCAACATATCTATTTAGTGGAACATATTTAAGAGTTTCAGCTACTGGACGAGATGATCCTACAGTGGCACCAGCCTGAGCTGCTAAGTCTTCTATAAGCCTCATATTTTTCTTTTCCCCAATACCTTGTCCTGCACTTACTACTCTATCTGCTTTACTGATAGGAGTATTCATAGGAATTCCAACAGTAAAATCATAACCATCTGTTTTAAGAGCTTCTACAAGTGCATTAACTCTTTCCTGCAAAGTTCCATCTTTAAAGATTACTTTTTTACGATAACCTGTTATAGGTCCACTTTGTGAAGTTTTAGTTACCTGCTCATTCTTTGGCATTTTTCCTATGATATGAGCTGCTATAACAACACGTTGAATTTCATTAGTTCCTTCATATATTGTACAAATTTTCGCATCCCTGTAAGCACGTTCAACTTCCATACCTTTAAGGTATCCGCTTCCTCCAAATATTTGAAGGGCATCATTAACAATCTCAAGACATACGTCTGAAGCATATTGTTTTGCCATAGCCGCTTCCATGCTATAAGCTTCATGATTTTCTTTTAATTCTGCGGCACTATAAATTAGTAATCTAGCTGCTCTAAGCTTTGTTGCCATATCTGCTAATTTAAAAGATATAATTTGCTGCTGGCATATTGGTTTCCCAAATTGAATTCTTTCCTTCGAATACTCTAAGGCATTTTCATAAGCACCTTGAGCAATTCCAAGCGCTTGAGATGCTATCCCAATACGTCCACCATCCAATGTGGACATAGCAATTTTAAAGCCATCTCCTTCTTTGCCTAATAAATTTTCCTTAGGAACTTTTACGTCATTGAAAATGAGCTCTGCTGTTGCCGATGAACGAATTCCCATCTTATCGTAATGTTTGCCAAAGGTAAAACCTTCTGAACCTTTTTCAACAATAAAGGCACTTATACCTCGAGTACCAATATTCGGTGTTGTAACTGCAAATACAACATAAATATCTGCTTCTCCACCATTTGTTATAAAAATTTTTTCACCATTTAAAATGTAATGATCTCCATCCAAAACTGCAGTGGTTTCTGTTCCTCCAGCATCGCTGCCCGCATTTTCTTCTGTAAGACCAAAGGCCCCAAGCTTTTCTCCCTTTGCAAGAGGAACTAAATACTTTTGCTTCTGCTCCTCAGTTCCATATGCAGCAATTGGATATGTTCCTAAAGACGTATGAGCTGAAAGAACTACTCCTGTTCCACCATCAACTCTTGATAACTCCTCCACTGCAATTGCATAACTTAATACATCTAAACCTGCTCCGCCGTACTCTTTAGAATACGGAATTCCCATCACACCCATTTGTGCTAACTTTTGAACTATTTCTGAAGGGAATTTGTTTTCTTGATCCAACATAAATGCAATAGGTTTAATTTCCTCTTCAGCAAATTCTCTAATTTTTGTTCTCAAATTCTCATGTTGTTCAGTAGTCTTAAAAAACATAAATGCACCTCCCTTTAATAATACGGTTTTTTTATTACATATTATAAATATCCAAAATACTCTCATTATATGAGCAAAATTCTTCAAAGCAATCTAGCTTAACAATTATTTATTTTGCTTTATATTCCATATATTGAATCATTCATACGAATTGTATACCTAAACCGTATAGTTTAATTGTATACTTCATCGGTATACTTTTCAAGTTCAAACCGCTCCTTTTTCTATCATAATAATCCATATAATGGTGTATATAGTTATATTTTTAAACTTTAGTCACTTTTGCTCTGATTATCTATTGAAATCGTTTATTTACTTAAAAATATCAGAAATTTTTTAATATAATATCGGACTACTCTCATTTATATAAATAAAATCGTCATATAGAGATAACAAATAATTAAAGCCATAGAGCTTTGATATGCTCCATGGTTTTTAATATTACTTCTTTTATGTATCGTTCTCATTGTTTTATTCTTTTCTCTCAGCATATTTATTAGTTCTAATTGATAATGATATAATAAACGATATAGATACTGTAAAAATTACAAATAAAAAAACTCCATTATAAGATCCATTAAACTTTGTTATCATATAGCCCATAATTGATGGTGAGATAATTCCTGCTAATTGCTGTCCAAAATCAAAGATACCTGTTGCTGTTCCTATGGATTCCTGCTCCATATATTTTAGTGGTATAACAAAGATTGCTGTAGAGGATATCCCTACAGCTACAGTCGTTATAGTTAAATAAAAAAGAGCTAAGAGAACGGTACCTGCAGTATACATAAGATAAGTAAAACCTCCTATTATTGCAAATGCTATACATAAAAATACTCTCTCTCGTCCCGACATTAATTTATCTAGAAGCCAGCCGCTAAAATTCATGAACAAAAAAGTTATAATCCACGGTATAGCCGAAAGTTTTCCCATAGTAACTACATCTAGCTGCCTAACATTTATCCAGTAGGAAGGCATCCAAGAAGTCATTCCCCACATAAAAACACCAATACTAAACTGCATCATAGCAAGTTTCCAAACAAGCTGAATCTTCATAACTTCTTTTAAAGGTGCTTTTTTTGCAATTTCTTTTGTAGTTTTTTCACCTTCATGATTATTGTTTCTAAATACCATAAAAAAAGCTGCTGAAATTATTAATCCGCATATACCAAACAAATAAAATGAACTTCTCCATCCTCTGCTAGCTGTTAATTCAGAGACAACAAATGTTCCAAATGCGCATCCAATAGCCCATGCTGATATTAAAAAGGATTTAGCTCTAGCACGTTTTTCTTTTGAAAAAAGTTCTGCAATAGTCACTGAACTTGCAGAAGGAAATCCACCTTCACAAGCTCCAAATATAAAGCGAATTGCAACAAGTGAAGTAAATGACCAAGCTGCTCCAGTAAAACACGTAAACACTGACCACAATAACATAATAGTAGTAACTATCTTCTTTGATCCAAACTTATCTGCAAGGTATCCTCCAATAAGACTCATAAAAGAGTAGCTAATAAATGAACTACTCATCATAAATCCTATTTGACTGGTATTTAATCCAAACTCTTCAGAAATAGATGTTGCTACCACATTAATCGCTGTTTTATCAAGATTTCCGAAAGTCCACCCTAAGAATAGAATTCCTAAAATTAATAAGTTTCTGTTTTCTTTAAAAGCTTTCATCTTATAGTCTCCCTATGTATTTCTAATTTCAATAGCGTAATTAGATTTTTTATGACATAGAAATACTTTTTCACAATAAACTGCTTATTATTCACTTTTCGTCTTAAAGCATAGTTAACATTGGTAATATTTTTGACCTATTAATATCTGACACTTTTGCATGAAGCAAATAAAAACTAGCTTAATATTAATCTAAGCTATCTTATATCTAAAAAGTTTATATTTTATTAATAACTATTTTGAGTATTATTAATGCTCAATTGCAATAACAAATTGAACTAATTTCTATTTATGACTTAAACATTTGT
>NZ_LZZL01000005.1:0-102729 GCF_002006495.1 Clostridium sp. BL-8 | reverse complement strand
GTTTTGAGTTATTTGATGCTCAAGAGGAAAGCTATAAAGAGTCTGTAATGCCAAAGGCAGTAAGAGCAAGAGTTGCGGTAGAAGCCTTAACAAGTTTTGGATGGCATAAGTATGTAGGACTTGATGGAGAAGTTATTTCTCTAGATACATTTGGAGCATCAGGTAAAGCAGAAGAATTATTTAAAATGTTTGGCTTTACTGTAGAGAATGTGGTTGAAAGAACAATTAAGGTTGTTTCAAAATAATTAGTACTCAATCTATAAATATATTGAAACTCATCTGTATTACTATAGCTAAAAAGATATGTATAAGAATTGTAGTGTAAAAAAGTGTGAAGAAATAAGAGTTGTATAAATGATAAAATATAAGAATTAGAGAAGTAGTTAAAGTATATTTATAGATTTTGTTATAAAATGTGTATTTAATATTGAATATATGTGAGAAGGGAAGATTAATATGGTTATTAAAAGTGTTACTGACAAAGCATTTAAAAAGTATGGACAAGTACTAAAGAATTATGATTGCACAGAAATAATCGAAAAAATGAAAAGTACACCATTACCAGATGATGTAATATATGAACCATCAATTGAAGAGCTTGAGAAATTAAGCATTGCTAAAGAGTTACAAGATAGAGAATATGGTGAGCTGCCAATACAAATAGGATATTGTAATGGTAATAACTATATGTTAAATGCAGTTGAATATCATCGTTCATCAGAAATTAATATAGCAGTAAACGATCTTATCCTATTAATAGGTTCTCAGCAAGATATTGAAGACGATTACTCATATGATACATCTAAAATTGAAGCTTTTAAAGTTCCAGCTGGAACTATAATTGAAGTATATGCAACTACACTTCACTATGCACCATGTAATGCAAATGAAGATGGATTCAGATGTGTTGTTGTTTTACCAAGGGATACTAATTTACCTTTAGAAAATGAAATTTCAAAATCAGGCGAAGATGCATTACTATTTGCAAGAAATAAGTGGTTAATTGGACATAAAGATACTGACCTAGGCGAGCAAGGTGCATTTATAGGCTTAAAAGGAGAAAATATTTCGTTAAAATAATCAATTAGTGATATATAAAACAAAAATAAAGTTTTGAAATAAAATATATATAAAAATGGAGGAATTAAAAATGAATAATACACCAAAAGTAAAATTAGGAATTGTTGCTGTAAGTAGAGATTGTTTCCCAATGGAATTATCAAATAATAGAAGAAAGGCTGTAGTAGAATCTTATAAGAAAGTTTATGGAGATATTTATGAATGTCCAACAGCTATCGAAAATGAAAAACACATGCAAAAGGCATTAGCAGAAGTTAAAGAAGCTGGTGTAAATGCTCTCGTAGTATATCTTGGAAACTTCGGACCTGAAACTCCAGAAACTTTACTTGCTAAAGAATTTGATGGACCAGTTATGTTTGCAGCTGCTTCAGAAGAAACAGGAGATAACTTAGTTGGAGGACGTGGCGATGCATATTGTGGAATGCTTAATGCAAGCTATAATTTAGCTCTTCGTAATATAAAAGCATATATTCCAGAATATCCTGTTGGAACTGCAACAGAAGTTGCTGATATGATTGCTGAATTTGTACCAGTTGCAACAGCATTACTTGGTTTAAAGAATTTAAAGATTATTTCTTTTGGTCCAAGACCTCAAGATTTCTTAGCTTGTAATGCACCTATTAAGCAATTATATAACTTAGGTGTTGAAATAGAAGAAAATTCAGAACTTGATTTATATGCAGCATTTAATGCACATAAAGATGATTCAAGAATTCCAGAAGTAATGGCTAGTATGGAAGAAGAATTAGGTGAAGGAAATAAGATGCCTGGTATTTTACCAAAGCTTGCTCAATATGAAATCACATTATTAGATTGGATGGAAGAGCACAAGGGTTCAAGAGAATTTGTTGTATTTGCAAATAAATGCTGGCCATCATTCCAAACACAATTTGGTTTTGTACCTTGTTATGTAAACAGCCGTTTAACAGCAAGAGGAATTGCAGTATCATGTGAAGTTGATATTTATGGAGCTTTAAGTGAATATATTGGAACTTGCGTAAGTCAAGATGTTGTAACATTACTTGATATTAACAATACAGTACCAGCTGATATGTATGAAGGAGAAATAAAGAGTAAATTTAATTATACATTAAAAGATACATTTATGGGATTCCACTGTGGTAATACAGCAGCTTGTAAATTAACAAAAGGTACTATGAAGAACCAAATGATTATGGCAAGAGCATTAGAACCAAATCAAGAGCCAAATATAACTAGAGGAACATTAGAAGGAGATATTGTACCAGGAGAAATTACTTTCTTTAGATTACAAAGTAATGCAGATGCAGAACTTACAGCTTATGTAGCAGAAGGAGAAGTTTTACCAGTTGCAACACGTTCTTTCGGTTCTATAGGAGTATTTGCAATACCTGAAATGGGAAGATTCTATCGTCATGTATTAATTGAAGGTAGATATCCACACCATGGAGCAGTTGCATTTGGACACTTTGGAAAAGCAATTTACAATTTATTCAGATATTTGGGTGTACAAAAAGTAGGATTCAATCAACCAAAAGGTATGTTATATAAAACAGAAAATCCATTCGAGTAATAGGTTGATATAATAAAGCAAATAAATAGAAAATACAGATTATAAAATAAAGGTCTGATTTCAATATTTAATTGGAATCAGACCTTTATTTATTTTTATCTAAAATCCCTTAAATATAGTGCTTTGTGATAGTTATAAAAACTAAAAGAGAGCAAAACTATTTTTGTTTTGAAAGATGATAAAAAAATAGATAAAATTGCAAATAAGGATAATAAATTAAACAAACCTAGATATTAAAAATGACTTTCGCAAGCAATATAATTTAAATATAGTTTAGATAAAATAATAAATAAATAGGAGGAAATGTATGGATTATTATTTAGCCATTGATATTGGGGCATCTAGCGGGAGACATATATTAGGTTCAATAGAAAATGGAAAGATAAATCTAGAAGAAGTATATAGATTTGAAAATGGAATAACTAAAGTAGGAAATGAATATTGCTGGAATATTGAGCAATTATTTAAGGATATAAAAAATGGAATTAAAAAATGCAAAGAGATAGGAAAAATTCCAAAGAGCATAGGAATAGATACCTGGGCAGTTGATTTTATTTTATTAGATGAAAACGATAAGATACTTGGAAACGCAGTTGCTTATAGAGATGACAGAACAGAAGGTATGATGAAAGAAGTCTTTAAGATTATTCCAAAGGATGATTTGTATTTGCATACAGGAATTCAGTTTCAAAGGTTTAATACAGTGTATCAACTACTTTCTATAAAGAAAAACAATCCGGAAATATTAGAAAAGGCAAAAACTTTTTTAATGATTTCAGACTATTTGAATTTCCTGCTTACAGGAAAGAAAGTCAATGAATATACTAATGCAACATCAACTCAACTAGTTAACTCTTTTGAAAGGACTTGGGACGAAGAAATCTTAGAAAAGCTTGAAATTAACAAAGAAATTTTCCAGGAAATAAAATTACCTAAAACAAGCTTAGGAAATTTAAGAAAAGAATTAGTTAATGAATTTGGATTTGATATGGAGGTAATACTTCCAGCAACCCATGATACGGGCTCAGCATTTATCTCATCTGTATGTAATGATAATGACAGCATTTATTTAAGTTCAGGAACATGGTCGCTTATCGGTGTAGAAAACAGGTTCCCAATTTGTGTACCACAGGCAATGGAGCATAACTTTACAAACGAAGGCGGAATAGATTATAGATATAGATTCTTAAAAAATATTATGGGACTTTGGGTAATTCAAGAAGTCAGAAGGAATAATCAAAACAAATACTCTTTTGCAGAACTTGTTGATTTAGCAAGAAAACATTCAGAGTTTGCTTCAATAGTAAATGTTGATGATGATAGATTCTTAAAACCAGAAAACATGATTGAGGAAATAAAAGCTTACTGCAAAGAGACCAATCAAAAAGTTCCAGAAGAAATAGGTGAAGTGGCACAGTGCGTGTTTAACAGTCTGGCTCATTGTTATAAGAAAGCTGTAGATAGTCTTGAGGAGATATTTGAAAAGGAATTTAAGAGAATAAATATCTTTGGTGGCGGCTGTCAAAATGATTTACTAAATGAATTAGTTGCTAAAGTCACAGGAAAAGAAGTACTGGCAGGCCCAGTAGAAGCTACAGCAATAGGAAACATTGTAGCTCAGCTTATAAGTAAAAATATTTTTAAAGACTTAGGAGAAGCAAGACAAGCTATCAAAGAATCATTTGATATTAAAGCATTTAAGTAAAACAAAAATAAATTTATATATGCATATAAGTTTTTTTAGTATAAATTATTCAAACAAACTAGTAAATGAAAATTTATAAAATTCTAATATAAACGGAGGAGTAAAAAATGAATATTAAAGAAAAATATGAATTAGCCAAAGAAGAATATGAAAAATGGGGAATTGATGTAGATAAGGTTTTAGAAGAACTTAATAAAGTTAAAATATCAATTCACTGCTGGCAGGGAGATGATGTTACAGGATTTGAAGTAAGTCAAAATGAATTGTCAGGTGGTATTGCTGCAACTGGTAACTATCCAGGGAAAGCAAGAAATGCAGAAGAATTAAGAAAAGATTTAGAGAAAGCCTTAAGTTTAATTCCAGGAAAACATAAGATTAATCTTCATGCTATTTATGCAGAGACTGATGGAGAAGCAGTAGAAAGAGACGAATTAAAACCAGAACATTTTAAAAACTGGGTAGAATGGGCAAAGAAAAATGGTTTAGGCCTTGATTTTAATCCAACAATTTTCTCTCATCCAAAAGCTTCAGATGGTCTAACATTATCTCATCCAAGCAAAGAAATAAGGGACTTTTGGATAAGACACTGCGTAGCTTCAAGAAAGATTGGGGAATACTTTGGAAAAGAACTAGGGCAGACTTGTTTAACAAATATCTGGATTCCAGATGGTTATAAGGATATTCCAAGTGATAGGTTAGGACCAAGAAGAAGACTTAAAGAATCTTTAGATGAAATTTTAAAGGTAGAAATAGATAAAAAGTATAATTTAGATTGTGTTGAATCAAAGGTATTTGGTTTAGGTGCAGAAGCTTACACAGTAGGATCAAATGAATTTTATCTAAATTATGCAGCTAAAAATAACATAATGTCATTAATGGATACAGGACACTATCATCCAACAGAAGTTGTTTCAGATAAACTTTCAGCAATGTTATTATTTGATGAAAAGGTTGCTCTTCATGTAAGCAGACCAGTAAGATGGGATTCTGACCATGTTATAGTTTTAGATGATGAACTTAAGGAATTAGCTAAAGAGATAGTAAGAAACGATGCTTTAGATAGAGTAATCATTGGGCTTGATTTCTTTGATGCAAGCATAAACAGAATTGCAGCATGGACAATTGGAACAAGAAATATGATAAAAGCGTTACTAAATGCAATGTTAATACCAAATGATAAATTAAGAGAACTACAGGATGCTGGAAATTTCACAGAAAGATTAGCACTAATGGAAGAATTCAAAACTTATCCAATGGGGGATATTTGGAATTACTATTGTGAAAAGAATAATGTACCAGTTGCTGAAAGCTGGCTCAAAGAAGTTAAAGTGTATGAAGAAAAGGTTCTATCTAAAAGAGCCTAGTAGATAAGAACAAAATGAATAAAAATTAGTTTTGAAAATAATATAGCATTTAACAATAGATATATTATTTAAAGTAAAATATAGCGTTTAACGCAATACAATAATTTTTAAAGTTAATAGACATATACTAGCTGCTCATGGTGGCTAACTAGCAGAATGCATTACAGGTTAGATAAATTAAATATAAATTGGGCTTTGTCAAAATAGAATGAAATATTTTGGCAAAGTTTTTTTAGACAATGTGCATGGGATATTATTCTAATAATAGATTATTAAAGCATAATGCTAATTATAACCATGCTGATAATAAGGGTTATCATAATTTAATTAACTATAGTTTAGGGGGAATTTTAATGGATATAAAACTTATGGCATTTAAGGAAGGGACGAATATAAAAAAGTCTTTAAAAGCTAAATTAATGGCTAGTTACATAGCAATAGCATTGGTATCAATAGTGCTGATTGCATCATTAACTTATGTTAATAATAGAAATATATTAACAAATAAAGTAGGAGAGTTATCTAAAGGTACAAGTGCACAGACTCAGTTAAACATAGATAATTATTTAGGTGAAATTGAAAATGCAACTTCTCTTATTTTTGCAAATGATAACATTTTAATATTTAATCCACTTGATAATAAAGCAGATCAGTTTCAAAAAGAGCAAGTATCAAAAGAAATAAGTGATTATTTATTATCTATAAGTCTGATGCAGAATTTTACTGATTTTGCACTAGTCTATGAAGATGGAACTACAATTGGTAAAACATCTGAAACCATAACTAATATGCATGACATGAAAGCATTATATACGGATTTAAAAAATCAAGTAGGTGGTAATAAGAGTAAAGCAAATTGGTTTACGGGTAAAGATGGGAACTACAGTAAATTATATTATGCAAAGCAGGTAAATGATAAAACGATGATGTTAGCATCAATTTATACAAGTGAACTTGATGGAATGCTTCAAAGGGAAGAAGATAACAGTGGAATTGTATTATCATTAATAGATGGCCAGGGGATAGCCATATATTCAACTGACAAGAATAGAATTGGAGCTAAGGTAAATGATGACATAGCTAAAAGCATAGATGGAGTTAATTCTAAAGTATTTGAATCAGGCAGCAATTTAATTACATTAAATACCTGCAGCAATGGATGGAGATTAATAGATGAAATTCCAAAAGGGTACATATTACATGAAATTCAAACTTCAGGAATACTTACAATAGTATTGACTATTGTGTGCATAATAATTTCAGGCATATTTGGATTATTCCTTGCAAGAAAAATAGCTAATCCGATTAATAATCTTGTAGTTAAGATGAAAGAAGCAGAAGAGGGAGACTTAACCGTAAAAGCTGATGTCTTTGGAGAAGATGAAATTGGAATGCTCAGCAAGAGTTTCAATTCAATGATTGGTTCTATAAGAAATTTAATTGAAGAAACCAGAAGCGTTTCTGAAATCGTTGTAAGAGAAGCGAAAGATTTGAAGGAAATATCAAGACAAACTTCTGAAATAGCAGAAGGAGTATCCAAGGCAATGGAAGGCATTGCAGAAGGTACTGTGGAACAATCAAATGAATTAGATGTAACATTAGGAATAATGGAAAACTTAGCGAGCAGTATTAATAATATAATATCTAATGTTTCAAATGTGACAATTATATCTAATGAAACTAAAAAGGTTGGAGATGAATCATTAAATATAGTTAAGGGGTTAGAGGTTAAAACTAAAAATAGTAATGAGGTAATGGGAGAAATAACATCAAATATCGAGGTATTAACTGAGAGCATAAAGGAAATAGAAAAAGTAATTGAAATGATACAAGGAATAAGTGAAGAAACTAACCTTTTATCATTGAATGCAAGTATTGAAGCTGCGCGTGCAGGGGAAAGTGGAAAAGGATTTGCAGTAGTTGCTGAAGAAGTAAAGAAGCTTGCAGAAGAATCAAGGAAATCAACAGAGAGCATAAGTAAAGTAATTAAAGATGTATATTCAAAAGCAAGCACTACTAAAAATCTCATAGATACTTCTAGAGAAGTATTTAAGGAGCAAAGTGAAGCTGTAACTTTTGCTAATAATTCGTTTATCAATATAATAAATTCAACTGAAAAGATAACTGGTGAGATAGGAAATATAGAAAGTTTAATGAATAAAATAAATCATGAAAAAGATAAAACTTTAGAATCAACAAATAGTATAAAATACATTACTGAAAATTCATCTGCTAATACAGAAGAAGTTTTGGCGGCAACAGAAGAACAGACAGCTAGTGCTGAAAACTTGGAAGAGCGTTCAATGAAATTAAGTGAAACTGTGAAAAAATTAGAAGACAGCTTAAGTATATTTAAGACAAATTAATTTTGGATTTTGGACGCAAGAATTATAAAAAAAATTAGATGTTTTTAGGAGGAAGTTGTAATGTATAAAAGAATTGTAGCAATATTAATGTGTTGTTTCACATCATTAAGTATATATGGATGCCAATCAAATAATAATAAAGATAAGTTAGAAGATAGTGTAACCATAAGATTTTCATGGTGGGGTGGAGAGAGCAGGCACGATAAAACTATGGAAGTTATACAAAAATTTGAAGAAAAATACCCTAATATTATGGTGAAGCCAGAGTTTGCGGAATGGACAGGTTTCAATAAAAAAATGAGCATGAACATAGCCGGAAATGAAGAGCCAGATCTTATGCAAATAAATTATGACTGGCTTGAAGCATATTCTAAAGATGGATCAGGATTCTATGATTTGAACTCAGTTTCAGATGTTCTAAAATTAGATAATTATTCTAAAGAGATATTAAAATATGGTACTAAAAATAATGTGTTAAATGGTATTTCAATTTCTATGAATAAGCAGGTCTTTTATTACAATGAAGATTTAGCTAAAAAATATGGAATTGAGAAATTTAATACTTGGGACGAGCTTTTAAATAGCAGAAGTAAAATTTCAGATGAAAATGAATATCCATTAGAACTAGATGATGTTAGTGCATGGTCTCTACCTACGGCTTATGTTCAGGAGAAGACTGGAAAAGACTTTATAAAGGATGATGGAACTCTTGGATTTAATGAAGAGGACTTGAAAGATCTATTAACATTTTATAAAACTCTTGTAGATAACAAGGTAATCCCAGCTACCCTTCACAAAGGCGCCAATGATTTAAGTGATAATAAATCTGTCGCAGGTTTTTCATGGACTTCAGATGCGACTAAAATTGAAGGACTAATGAAGAAAAACAATAAAGGAGCTGGATTTAGTAAATTGCCATCTGTTGATGGAAAAACAAGTTTAAGCTATGTAAAACCATCAATGTTATATGCTATAAGTAAAAATACAGAGCATCCAAAAGAAGCTGCTTTATTATTGAATTTCATATTAAATGATGAAGATGCAGCTAAGGTTTTAGGTTTTGATAGAGGGGTACCATCAAGCAGTACAGCTATTAAAGCATTAGAAGCCGATAATAAACTGTCAGGACTGCAATATGAAGCCAATAAAGAAGATAGTAGTGTAAAGGAAGTATTGATAAGCCCATACTATGAAAACACGTTAATTCAAAGTGTATGTATAGATGCTCTAAATAAAGTTGGTTATGGCAAAACCAGCCCAGAGCAATGTGCTAAAGAAACATATGATAATCTGAATAGAACACTGGATAATATTAGAAAATAATAATAAAAGAAAACCTCATTCTCTTTATTTTTAGAGAATGAGGTTTTTGAATAATTAGTAATTAAAAACTAACAATCTACGTGGTTAAGAGCTTCAACGAGAGCCATTATAGTTAGTGATTGACCATAAGCCATAGGAGCTATAATAATATTTTTGTAATGTTCTTTATTATAGCCCATTCCTGTACCGCCAGATACATTTAGCACAGTACCATCTTTAGCTATGTTGTTACAGATTGCTTCTATAGCTTTTTTACCAACTGGTTTAAAGGAATCATCTAGTATTCCAAGTCTTATTCCTGTTAATATACCGGCAGCTATTGCAGCAGAACCAGAAACTTCTTCATAACTAGTAGGATCATCAATGACTGTATGCCATAATCCTGATTTTGATTGATATTTAGCTAATGCATTTACTTGAGCTTTGAAGGTATCAACTAAGAATTTCTTTAAGCCAGGATTCATTTCACCATCAAACATATCAATATAATCTAGGATGCCAAATGTAAACCATGAATTGCCTCTGCACCAGAAAATTTCACCGAAGTTGCTGTTTTCATTAAAGCTCCATCCATGAAAGAACAATCCAGATTTTTTATCATACAGATATTTTATATGAATAAGTACCTGGTGAATTGATTCATCAATCCAATCCTGCCTATTATATTTTTGTCCCATTTTATTTAAGAATAAAACGGTCATAAATAAGGTATCGATCCACATTTCACTTTCATTTAATCTAACACCTTGTCTGTCTCCGTTTGCGCTAGTCACATGCTGGAAGCAGCCTTCTTTAGTTCTTGGGAGACAATCAATAAGCCAGTCAGCCCATTTCAAGCAAAGGTTTTCAAATTCTTTATTAGGACTTGTTTCTAATAAATTTATTAGAGTTAATAAAGGTGCTGTTGTATTAATATTTTTGGATGGTAAGCCATTATCTATATTTGTTTTATACCAATTATTTAAAAAGTCTAAATACTTTTTACTTTTATCATGTTTATCTAACTTTAACAATCCATATAATCCAACACCTTGTGGCCAATCCCATTCTTGAATTCCAAAGTCTCTTGGAAACATTCCAATAGCTTCGCCGCCATCTTTAGTTAATTTTTCTTCATCAGCTGGACGATCTAAGTTTATGAGTTTATCAACTACTAAATCAAGCTTTGCACGGATTTCTTTTTCTGTTAATTTCATTATATATCACCTCATATATTTTATTGCTAGAAAGTATTATGGAATATACTTTCTATTTTATATTCTAATAGTAATTATTATAAAATCGAGAATATAATATCAATCAATAAATAACTGATTGAATAAATATAGTTTTAATGTAAATGTATAAGTTTGCAATCATTAGTATGATTTATAAATTTATTATAGAATTAAGATTATTTTTGATCTCAATATAAATTATACATCACAAAACAAAATAAATCTACATAAAACAAAAGCAAAAGAAGAAAATATTAGTGATATATCGATGAAATATTCAAAGAGTATTAGTCGCAAGAAAAATATAATCATTGTAAAAATGGGATATAAGCTGGATAGGTATATCAATATAAAAATATTTTGATTTATGTTGAATTTGAAAAGAAATACACAAAAAGGTGTTGAGTTTTAATTGGACGAGTTATATAATTAAAACTATCATTTATGGAAAGGAAGAATATTATGAGAATTGGAATTAGAGGACATGATATTGGAAACTATAGACTAGATCAAATAGGGCAGATAATGAATGATAAAAAGCTTAAAAGTGTACAATTTGTAGCAAAGAAAATAATATCAGAATTTGAGGTAACAAAAGGAAGTATGACACCAGGAATGGCTCAATATATTAATGAAACATTTCAAAAGTATGGAATTAATATAAGTATACTTGGATGTTATATTAACTTAGCAAATCCAGATGACAAAGAACTTAATGAATTATTAGACACGTTTAAGGAACATATACGCTTTGCAAAATACCTGGGCTGCAATATTGTGGGTACCGAAACAGGAGCTTTAAATAGAGAATATATTTATACAGAAAAAAATAATACAGAAGAAGCTTTTCAAAGATCATTAAATTCAATAAAGGTTCTTGTAGAGGAAGCTGAGAAATTTGGGGTTTCAGTTGGGATAGAGGGAGTTACAAAACATGTGATGAACACTCCAGAGAGATTAAAGAGGGCACTAGATAGTGTTAAATCAAATAATCTGCAAGTGATTTTTGATCCTATTAACTTTATAGATGAAAGTAATTATGAAGGACAAGATGAAATAATAAAGAAAGCATTTGAATTGTTTGGTGAAAAAATAGCAATAATACATGCAAAGGATTTTGTTTATAAAGATGGAAAGGTGCAGCAGGTTTCAATAGGAAAAGGACAATTTAATTATCCGCTGTTATTATCCTTAGTCAAAAAAAGAAAACCTTATATAGATATAATACTTGAAGATACAGTACCGGAAGATTTGGATTCAAGTATAAAATATATTGAGGAAGTTTATAAAAACTTATTATAAATTTATATTTAAGGGTAGATTTAATTTTAATATATACACAAGAGTTTGGCATGTATAAAAGAGGCATGGGGAAATCCTAGGCTTCTTTTATTTTATATTAAAAGTTAAAAGCATTAAAAATATATAATGAATGAATAAGATGAATTGTAGTAAATGTTAAAAACAAAAGTATGACTAAAAATAAGTCCAAAATGATTGAAAAAAGATTATTCAAATATGATTTTAAAGATAAAACTAACACAAACAAATAAAAACAAAAGAAAATACAAGAAAATATATTGACTTTGTGTTGGAATCAAAGTAATATATAAATATAGAGGATGTAAATGTTTTAAGTAACCGATAACAAATTTAGGATACTTGGGGGGAATAGCTATGGTAGATAGAACTCTATAGGGAAAAAACAAATATATTGAAAGAATTAATTACATTTGATAATTCCATTAAGGTGTACAAGTTAAGTTAAATTTATGAAAAATAAAGAGCTCATATCAAATAATGTTATTTATGATTTATAACAGAGTAATCAGATATTTAATTTATTATAGTATGGTTAATTTTAAGCTTGTTTTTTATATTATAAAAACATTAACACTTAAATACTATGTAAAAAATAAAATTTATAATATATTTTAGGAGGAAATATGAGTAAGAAAGATGGAAAAATAAGATTTATAAATTATTTTTCTTATGGAATGAATGATTTCATAGGAGCAGGAGCATTTGCATTAACAAGTGCATGGTTATTATATTTTTATACAACTTTTTGCGGATTAACACCAATTCAAGCGAGTTCAATATTTGCATTGGCCCGTATAGTAGATGCGGTAGCAAGTCCAACAATGGGATTTATAACAGACAACTTCCACAAAACTGCACTTGGAAGAAAGTTTGGAAGAAGAAAATTCTTTTTACTGGCAGCAATACCTTTAATAATTGTATATTCAACTATTTGGATTAGTGGTTTCTCTTATGTTTATTATGTTGCGACTTATATAGCATTTGAAATTGTCTATACAATGGTACTTATACCTTATGATACTTTGGCAGCAGAAATGACATCTGATTTTAAAATTCGTGCGAAACTTACTAGTGCGAGAATGTATATTGCTCAATTTTCAGCTTTTCTAGCAGCGTTTTTACCTGGAAGACTTATAAATGCATTAGGAAAAGAATCTCCACAGTCGTTCTTGATTGCTGGTGGAATCTTTACTGTAATATTTATATGTGTTTTAATTCTTGTATACACATTTACTTGGGAAAGGTCTTTAGAAGAAATAGAGATATTGGAAGGAAGACATTCAAAAGAAAAATTATCATTTGGACAAAATGTAATGAAAATTTACATAGATTTGATTACAACTCTTAAGATTAAAACTTTTAGAGCTCATTTAGGAATGTATATTGGAGGATATTTAGCACAGGATACATTTAATGCGGTGTTTACTTATTTCATAGTATTTGCTTTATTTAAAGGTGCTGTTGTAGCATCAAACTTACTAGCACTAATGTATATATTCCAAATAGCGGGAGTTGGTATAGCAACTTATTGCACATTGAAATTAAGTCCTGGTGGGGCATTTAGAGTTGTATCACTAATATTCTTTGCAAGTATTATAGGATATTTAATAGTATATAAAACAGTTCCTGACAGTCTTGTTGCATTATATATTGTATCAGCTGTAGCTGGACTTGGAAGAGGTGGAATAAACTTTGTTCCTTGGAATAACTATACTTTTGTTCCTGATGTAGATGAAATAGTGTCTGCTGATAGAAGAGAAGGTGTATTTGCTGGATTTATGAGTCTTTTACGTAAAGCTTCACAAGCACTTGCTGTTTTCTTGGTTGGAGTTGTATTACAAGAATTCAACTTTAAATCTGGATCAACAACAGCACAACCTCCAGAAGCATTAACAGCTATGGCAGTTATATTAATAGCAGCACCAGCAATACTACTTATATATGGTATAATATCATCATATAAATTCAAAGTATCTCATAAAACACATGAAATACTTAAGAAAGAAATTGCAAGATTAAAAGATGGTGGATTAAAAGAGGATGTAGATTCAGAAACTCGTGAAACAGTTGAGGAATTAACAGGATTAAATTACGAGAATGTATGGGGAAATAACAAGGTGGGTTATAGAAACTGGAGAAGATATAAAGAAAATCAAAAAGCTTAAATAATATAGGATTATATAATATAGCAAGAAAATAGCCTGCACCAAGAAGTGTAGGCTATTTTCTTGCTGTATATTTTAAAATTGAAATTAAAGTCACTTTGGTCACTTTTGTTTATGAAAGTCAAACTTTAATAATTACTTTAAATTAAATACCTTAGATAATTCTATAGATACAGGACTATTATCTGGATTAGTTTCCATTATATCTTTCATAAATTCCCACCATTTTTTGCAGGCTTCTGTTTCTGCAATTTGATCCCATAATTCTTCACTTTCCATTTCTACATAAGAAAATAAGTAATTGGTCTCTTTATCATGAAATATTAGATATGTCGAGGCTCCATGAGATTTTAATTCCTTTACAAGTTCTGGCCAGATTTCATTATGTCGTTTTTCATATTCTTCTTCCTTACCTTCAAATAATTTCATTTTAAAAGCTTTTTGTATCATAGCTATTCTCCTTCGAAAATAATAATATATGTACATTATATAGCTCTTCTTAAAAAATGGTCAATAATTAATTTTGATTTGTATTGTATTATCTGTGTTGATTTGGTATATTGGATATAAATTAATTAAGTATCAAATAATAAATATGTAATTTTAATTATTTGAAATATGATTTAAAATATAAATGTATGGAAGCTGTGAAATGAATAGAAGGAGGAAATAGGATGTTACCTAGAGAAAGGTTAGAAATAATAAAAGCAATAGCATTAAAAGAAAAAAAGGTATATGTATCGAAGTTAAGTGAAAAGTTTGACGTGACTGAGGAAACTATAAGAAGAGATTTAGAAAAGTTAGAATTACAAGGAATAGTAACTAGAAGCTATGGTGGTGCAATATTAAACGCGGAAAAAACCAATGAAGACATACCTTTTTATAAAAGATCAAAGACTAATATAGAAAGTAAGCAATATATAGCAGCAAAAGCTGTAGAATTTATCAAAGAAGGTAGTACAATAGTTGCTGATTGCAGTTCAACAGTTCTTGAAACCTTAAAGATGATTAAAAACAGAAATGATGTAACAGTCATAACAAATTCTATTGAGGTGCTTCAAGAATTAAATCAATCAGATTTAAATATTATATCAACTGGTGGTAGTGTAATACAACGTTCTTTATCATTGCAAGGTCCTATAACACAAAATACTATAAGAAAATATAACGTTGATATAGCACTTGTAAGCTGCAAAGGTATAGACCTTGAAAAAGGAATACTTGATTCAAATGAGGCAGAGGCAGAAATTAAGAGAACTATGATTAAACAATCTAATAAAGTAATATTATTAGTTGACCATTCTAAATATGATAAAACATCATTTGTAAAGCTTTTTGATTATGAAAATATAGATTATATAATTACAGATGAGGAACCAAAAGAGGAATGGATAAATTTATTGCATTCATATAATATTGAAGTTGTATTTTAATTAAAAACCTAGTGTAGAAAATGATCAGCTGTGAATTGTAAAAAATGATTTACAGCTGATCATTTTTTTTAAAATAAAGTCATATATCTGGATTGAACTAGAATAATCACATTTATGTTAAAAACATAAATACAAACTTAATAATAATGTTGAGTTGCAAAAAATATACAAATAGAAACAAAGAAAAACAACAAAAAACAATTGTGTTTAACTAAAAAATGAAGTATAATTAAAGAAGTTAGAGGGGATATATCTATTTGTTATTTGAGATAGATATAGCGCTCATGTCTATAAATAAAGGTTACGCGCATTTATCATCACACAATAACTTGTAATTTTTACAGAATTAATAAGTTTATTTGAAAAATTGAGAGTAATGAGAGAAATTCAAATGGAATTATCAGAATAAAGATTTAAAGCAAAAATCTAAAAATCAATTATAAATATGAAAGTAGGAGAAAGCATGGCAATAGAAGATATGAAATTTATAGAGAACTTTAAAAAAATCACCAATGATGCTTGGCTAAAAGGTTGGCATGAAAGAAATGGTGGAAACATAACTTATAGATTAACAGAAGATGAAGTAGTAGCAATTGGTGGATTTATTAATGAAGATTCAAAGTATACTCCAATTGGTGTAACTGTTAAAAATCTTGCTAATGAATATTTTTTAGTAACTGGAAGTGGAAAATTCATAAGAAACATGGAAATTTCATTAGAAGAAAATGCGGGAATAATTAAAATAGATGAAAAGGGAGAAAACTATAAAATAGTTTGGGGACTAAAGAATGAAGCAAAACCAACAAGTGAATTAGATTCACATTTAATGAGTCATTCTATAAAGGTAGAAAAAACAAATGGATCTCACAGAGTTATAATGCATTCTCATACAACTAATGTAATAGCATTGACATTTGTATTACCACTAGATGGAGTAGTATTTACTAGAGAGCTTTGGGAAATGGCAACAGAATGTCCAGTAGTATTTCCAAGTGGAATTGGAGTGGTTCCTTGGATGGTTCCAGGTGGAGCTGCTATTGCAGAAGTTACAGGTGAGCTAATGAAGAGCCATGATGTTGTTATTTGGGCACATCATGGAATGTTCTGCTCAGGAGAAACATTAGATTTAACTTTTGGACTTATGGACACAGTTGAAAAGTCAGCTGAAATTTTAGTTAAAGTATTATCTATGGGTGGAAAAAAACAAACTATAACTTCTCAAAACTTTAGAGATTTAGCAAAGGATTTTAATGTTACTATCTCAGAAGATTATTTAGGTTAATAGAGTTATTTGAGGCTAAGCTATGAAAAAATTTTTGGTATGAGCCTACTTCTCCGTATTCAGCAATAGCCTCAGATAACTTGTTAATATATTATAATATAAAAAATTACCCTTGAGAATTCTCAAGGGTAATAAAAAAATCTTCAATTAATAAATATATTTGGATAGATTTTTTTTATCCGAAAAGTTAATTATTTAACAATAAATTAAATATAAAAAGGGAGATTGATTTTTATGTCAAACAGAATGGTTTTAAATGAGACAAGCTATATAGGTGCAGGTGCTATTGAAAACATTATCACAGAAGCTAAAATAAGAAGGTATAAAAAGGCATTAGTTGTAACAGATAAAGATTTAATTAAATTTAATGTAGCTACTAAAGTAACAGATTTATTAAAAGTAAATAATTTGGATTTTGAAATATTTGATGAAGTAAAAGCTAATCCAACTATAAATGTAGTTTTAGCAGGCATAGATAAATTTAAAGCAGCTGGCGCAGATTATTTAATTGCAATAGGTGGAGGATCATCAATTGATACAGCAAAGGCTATTGGAATAATCATAAATAATCCTGAATTTTCAGATGTGAGAAGTCTTGAGGGAGCAGTTGAGACAAAAAATAAATGTGTTGATATTATAGCAGTTCCAACAACAGCAGGAACAGCAGCAGAAGTTACAATTAATTATGTAATAACTGATGAGGAAAAGAAACGTAAATTTGTATGTGTTGACCCACATGATATTCCAGTTATAGCAGTTGTTGATTCAGAAATGATGTCATCAATGCCAAAAGGTTTAACAGCAGCAACAGGCATGGATGCATTAACTCATGCAATTGAAGGATATATTACAAAGGGAGCTTGGGAATTGACCGATGCACTACATTTAAAAGCTATTGAAATTATTTCACGTTCACTTAGAAGTGCAGTAAACAATGAACCAAAGGGAAGAGAAGATATGGCTCTTGGACAATATGTTGCGGGTATGGGCTTTAGTAATGTAGGTCTTGGCATAGTTCATGGAATGGCGCATCCACTTGGAGCATTTTATGATACTCCACATGGAATTGCTAATGCGGTAATCTTACCATATGTAATGGAATATAATGCAGAGGCTACAGGCGAAAAATATAGAGAAATTGCTAGAGCAATGGGAGTTCAAGGTGTAGACAATATGTCTCAGGAGGAATACAGAAAAGCGGCTATTGATGCGGTTAAAAAGCTTTCAGAGGATGTTGGAATACCTAAGACATTAAAGGAAATTGGCGTAAAGGAAGAAGATTTAAAGGCGCTTGCAGAATCAGCTATGGCAGATGCATGTACTCCAGGTAATCCAAGAGATACAAATGTAGCAGAGATTTTAGAAATATATAAATCAATATATTAGGAACTATCAAATAAATAACAAGTCCACTTGCAAGGCTATTTTAGACTCGTTATTTATTTTCATGTGCCTTAAAATAAGAGTAATTTAAATTTATGAGGAGCTATTTCAATAACGGATTGAGATTCGTTATTGAAATAGCTCCTTTTTGGCCATTAAAAATAATTTCTATGATATCTCTTTAATTAAAACAAATCGGATATTATAGAGGAGTTTATATATTGAAGACAGTGAGCAGGAAATGGTCTCATAGATCAGGGATATAGTAATAATGATAAGAATAAATAAAAGAATATAGATATTTAGTATTGCGTTTTATAATTTCCAATGTTATACTTCAATTAAGGTACTGGAGTACCCTAATTGAAGTATAACATTGGAGGTGTCTACGTTTTGTCAATAATACAAACGAAGAAGTTAACAAAGAGTTACGGATCAAAAAATAGTGTTTATGATATTAATCTGACAGCTAATGAAGGTGAAATATATGGTTTTTTAGGATTAAACGGTGCAGGAAAAACAACAACAATGCGGATGTTGCTTAAAATGATTAATCCTACATCTGGTGAAATTTATTACTCTGGACAATCAATTTCAAAGCTGCCTTCTGAATTTTGGAATCAGGTTGGTTACTTAATTGAAACCCCACATGCTTATCCAAACTTTACTGTAGAAGAAAATCTTATATTATATGCAAAGCAAAGACTAATACCCGATTCAGAAATTAAGAAACGAATTGATAACATCTCACAGCAGCTATTGTTAGATAATTATCGTCAGGTTAAGGTAAAAGATCTTTCATTAGGAAACAATCAGAAAATTGGATTAGCTAAAGCGCTTATTCATAGGCCAAAAATTCTTTTGTTAGACGAACCAACAAACGGATTGGATCCGGAGGGGCTTGTAGTTGTTCGTAAATCTTTATTAGAAATGGCTAAAAATGGAACAACTATTTTTATTTCAAGCCATCTATTAGATGAGATGGAAAAGTTGGTAAGTCGAATTGGAATATTAGCACATGGATGTCTGCTACGGGAATTAAATTTTTCAGAATTTGAAACCTGCAGAGAATCCAAGCTTTACATAAAAACGGATGGCTCTGTAGAGAATCTTGCTGATTACCTTGCTACAAAAAACTTGCAATGCACACCAGTAAGTGAAGAGGAGATACTTGTTTCGGATATACATATTAACCAATATTCTGCTTTATTACATCAGTTAGAAAATCAGAAATTTAATCCAATGATTTTTCAATCTGTAAATGAAAGTTTAGAAGAATTTTTTCTTAGAACAATTAAGGGGGCAAATCATTATGAAACAGATATGGTCAATGACCAAAATTGAGTTTTATAAAATAATACGAGGTCATATACCAATTTATATTTTAGCTTTTTATAGCTTTTTGTTACTTATCCATATGCAGGATAAAACGTGGGAAGAATTTTTGAAAAATACTTTTTTTATGTATTCTACTGTTATTGGATTGATGGGTTTTGGTATTTTAAGCAGCTGGGTATTTGGTAGAGAGTATCAAGATCAAACTTTTAAAGATCTTTTATCATTGCCAATTTCTCGTACAAGTTTGGTATATTCAAAATTTTTTGCTTTAGGATTATGTTTTTTAGGCATAACGGTATTAGCAATTGGTGCGACATTTGCCATAGGCTTGAGCTTAGATTTGACAAATTTTGATGTGCTATTGACTGGAACTCTTCTAAAAAGGTTGGGGATAGTAACACTCTATAATTGTAGTCTTAGTTTTCTATTTCCTCTTATCGCCAGCATGACACGGGGAATTTTGGCTCCAGTTAGTACTTCATTTGTAGCTATAATTATAGCTGCCATTTTTGGATCACAGCCGTTAGGCCGTTATATCCCATGGACAATTTCTGGAATATATTTAAATAATCCTCAGCTTATTAATTGGATCAGTAAATTGACGATTCTTGTTATTTTATTTATTGGTGTTTATGGTACTATATTATGGTGGAATTATGTAGACCAAAAATAGGAGGTTGTATCATGAACAATAATGCTAGTCGACGCCGTGGCGCTATACTTGAAAATGCAATTTTAGATGAGGCTTGGTTATTGCTTAATCAAATTGGATATAGCAAATTGACAATGGATGACGTAGCTCGTGCTGCAAAAACCAACAAAAATGCTATTTATCGCCGATGGCCACAAAAATGTTATCTTATTTTTGCCGCTTTAAGCCGACATCTACCATCAATAGAATTAGAAGTCAGTGATCATGGTTCGCTAAGAGAAGATTTAATTGCCTTATTTAATGTTTTAAATCTATTTGAAATTATCAGACCCGATGATCTACGAGATGCGATTTTAGATATGCTTTCTAATATGACGCCTTACGATTTATTTAATGTTATTAACAACGGAAATGGTCTTCGTGAATCAACTGAAACTATTATAACGAGGGCTAATCAGCGCAAAGAGATTTCACTTTCAATAGATACTATTTCTGAAAAGGCTTTAAATTTACCAGCTATACTAATTATAAATGAGCTTGTTTTGCATGGAAGGATCACAGAAACGAATACTGAGGATATTATTGATAATATTTTACTTCCGATATATAAAGCGAGTAAATAATCTAATTGGGAAGAATAACATGGGACTTAAAATTAAGATTCCCTTGTTACTTCTTGTAAAGCAAAGAAATAGCTTCAGGGCATGAATACAATTAAATCATAAAACTTGTTAAAATTTTATGGAGAAGTTGGTAATGTGGCTAATTTGAGTTTAGAATAATGGAAGAAAAAATCTATTGATTTTTGGGCTGAACATTGCAAGTAAAACAAGGGCATATATATACGGCTAGATACATTTATTTTTATTTATTAGCATTATTATTAAAAAAGTGAATATATTTCATAAAAATATGTCTGTTAGAGGTTAGGTTGATGATGAACAAGTTAAAATTTTTATAGTAACTTTAAATGGAATCCTAACTAATTACATAAATTCAGTGATGAAAATTTAAAAGCTTAATGAGAATGAGAGTTCTTATCGATAATTAATTTGTTAAAGGAGTAAGTAATTTATGAAGAAATATGTTTTGTTAATTGTATTACCAGTGCTTATAGGAACATCTTTTTTTACAGGATGCGTCGCAAATAATAATAGAAATGAAAATGCTGTTCAAGCAGAAGAGGTTAATGAGCAAAAATCCATATATATCATGGCAGGAAAACTTGAAACAGATAATCAAGTAAATGTATCTTCAAAAATTTCTGCAAGAGTTTCAGATATATCAGTTAATGTAGGGTCAGTTGTAAATCAAGGTGATACTGTCATTAAACTAGATACTCAAGACTTGCAGGCTCAGGTAGATCAAGCACAAGCAGCAGTAAATACTGCAAATGCAAATTTAACTAATGCTATGAACAGTACACGTCCTGAACAAATAGAGCAAGCACAAGCAGCTCTGGATAGTGCTAAAGCAACTTATGATGCCTCTAAAAAGGATTATGATCGTACAAAAGCTTTAGTTGAGGCTGGTGCAGCTACAGAGGTGCAACTTGAAACTGCACAGCAGCAACTTACTTCTGCTGAGTCAGGGCAAAAATCAGCAGAGGAACAATTAGAAATGCTTAAAAATGGTGCTACAGAAACGAGTATAGATGTTTACAAGGCTCAAGTAAAGCAAGCTGAAGAAGCATTAAAAACAGCACAAATAGCATTAAATAACGGAGCTATTACAGCGCCTATTTCAGGGAAAGTTACTGTTAAAAATATAAATAAAGGTGAAATAGTATCACCTGGCAGCACTCTTATTTCGATATCTAATCCTGACACTTTATGCGTGAATGCATATGTACCGTTGAGTATTGCAAAAAATCTAGAAGAAGGACAAGCTGTAAATGTTAAAGTGTCGGAGATAGAAGATTCAGAATTTGAAGGAACTATATCAGTAATAAATTCAGAATTAAATACTAAGAGTAATAATGTTTTAGTAAAAATAATTTTAACAGATTCAATCGAACAATTGAAACCTGGCATGTTTGCCGAAGTTGGCGTGAGAAGTTAGGAAGGGATGATAAAAATGCAAGGGAAACGTAAAATAATAATTTTTTGTATAGCTATAGCTATGTTAATAACTCTTAGCGGAGTTGGGTTTTATTATTGGTATGAAAATGAGTATTTTGTTTCAACTGAAGATGCACAGGTAGCTGGAGATTTTATAGATATAACTCCAAAAGTTTCAGGAAGTATTCTTGAATTTAGTGTAGAAGAAGGAGAAACTTTAGTTAAAGATCAAATTGTAGGACACATAGATGAAGAGGGAATAGCAGATGAAAATGTTAATTCTTCTTTACTTAGAGCGCCAATTAATGGGATAATTATTAAAAAGGAAGCTGAGGAGGGGCAATATGTTCAGGCTGGATCTACGCTTGCGGTAATGGTTGACCAAGAAAAACTTTATATAACTGCTAATATAGAAGAAACCAAGGTCGAAAAATTAAAAGAAGGGCAAAATGTAGATATAAAAATTGATCAATTTGATGGGAAAGTATTTCAAGGTAAAGTTGAATATATAGGAAAGGCTTCAAATTCAGCATTTTCACTTCTCCCATCTTCTTCAGGTGGAACTTTTACTAAGGTTGTTCAAAAGGTACCTGTGAAAATTGAACTTGAGGAAAATGATGCTAAGCTTCTACCTGGTACAAATGCAGACATAAAAATACATATAAAGTAGGTGGGAGCATGGAAAATAAAAAAGAATCATCAGCTAAATGGCTTATTATGAGTGTTGTAATTATGGCAATTTTTATGGTAAATCTAGATACCAGCATTATTAATATCTCTGTTACTAAAATGATGCAGACCTTTAACGCATCCATAGATCAAATACAATGGGTTGTTAGTGCATATACCCTAACATTAGGAGTTGTAATTCCATCAACAAGTTATTTTGGAGATAAATTTGGCACTAAAAACGTATTTATTACTGCGTTAATTTTATTTACTTTAGGTTCACTATTGTGTGGGATTTCATGGAATGAAACTATAATGATAATTGCAAGAGTAATTCAAGGAATTGGAGGAGCTTGTATAATATCGCTTGGTATGACAATATTAATGACTACTTTTGATAAAAACGAACTTGGAATGGCAATAGGGGTAATGGGAATGTGTGTAATGGCAGCCCCAGCTTTAGGGCCAAGCTTAGGGGGATATATTATTCAAAATTTTAATTGGAGATTTCTTTTTTTTATAAATCTTCCAGTTGGAATAGTTGCCACAATAATGGCTATACTCATATTCAAAAAATCAGAACATAAGTCATCAAAGAAATTTGATATTATTGGATTTTTAACTTCAAGTATCGGAATGTCTTGCGTTCTTTATGTACTTGGGAAAAGTGATTTGGACTGGAACGATATAAAAAATATCGTGCTTATGATTGTTGGGTGTTACAGTCTTGTAATATTTGTTGTGAATGAATTACTTATTGAAGAACCTATGCTTGATTTAAAACTATTGAAAAATTACACCTTTTGTATGAGTAATATTATCATGAATATTGCAATGTTAGCTCTTTATGGTGGTGTGTTTCTGATGCCAATATTCCTTCAACAAATAAGGGGACTTGATTCAATGAATACAGGTTTGATTTTATTTCCAGAAGCAATAGCTACAGCCATTTCTATGGTCTTATACGGGAAAATTGGTAATAAATTTGACGTTAGGTTATTTGCTGTATTTGCATTAATTTTGATAGGCATTAACAGTTATAGTATGTCAAAAATTACTTTGGATACACCTAATATGACGATTATGATTTTATTAATGATTCGGGGATTTGGTGTCGGATTTCTTATGGCACCTGTTCAAACAGTAGGTTTTAGTGGATTACCAAAGACTGCAATGTCAAACGCATCTGCTTTAACTAATACAGTAAAACAGGTAGGGACTTCCATAGGAGTTACAATTATCACAAGCGTTATGCAGCATAGAAATGTGATTGATTACTCTAACTTAGCATCTCAAGTGACATCTTTTAATAAAAATAGCATGAAATTATATGAAATGCTTCAAGGGGTGTTTATTAAAAGCGGGATGTCAGCAGGTAATGCTCAAGGAATTGCTTTAAACAAAATGTTTGGAGAAATTGCACTTAAGGCACAGCTCCAAGCTCTTAATGATACCATGCTTGTTATTTCAATAATTACTGCTATTGTAATTATTCCAACACTTTTATTAAAACAAGGTAAACAAGAAGAAATAAAGGTAATAAAGGCAGAAGGATAGAAACCTAAAAATAATATTTAAATTAGAAGTAAAGTGAGAAATATATTATAAATAACATTTAACTTATCTAAAATATTAAAAGTAAAAAGATGGAGGTAGAGATAAATGAAAGACATTGAGAAAACAGTAAGTAAAGTTAATTTTAAGAGAGCTACAGAAAAAGATATTCCAATTATATTAGATTTTATAAAACAAATAGCAGCTTATGAAAAAATGCTGGATAAAGTAAAGGCAACAGAAGAATCACTAAGTGAATCCATATTTCACAATAATAGAGCAGAAGCATTGCTTATAGAAATGAATAAGGAATTTGTAGGATATGTTATATACTTCTTTAATTTTTCAACATTTGTTGGAAGAGAGGGGATATATATTGAAGACTTATATATAAAACCGGAATATAGAAGAAACGGAATAGGTAAAAAGGTTTTTGAGGTTTTAGCTCATGTAGCAAAAGAAAATAAATGTGAAAGAATTGAGTGGACTTGCTTGGATTGGAATGAGCCGTCTCTTAATTTTTATAAAAGTATTGGGGCAAAACCAATGAGGGAATGGATTATTCATAGATTAGATAAGGAAGCTATAGAAGAAATAATTAAAAATGAAAGTTAACATTAATAGTATATTTTGATTAATAAATTTTATTGTCGTAAAAGAATATAAACTTTGCATGATACTTAGATTATGCAAAGTTTTTTTGTTATTTATTTGATTGTGCCTTATTAGAAATTAACAAAAAATAAGCGTATCAAAAATAAATTATAGTGTGTGATAAAAACTATGAGTGTGTAAAAAACATTTGTGTTAATAGAGGAGGACTTTGAAATAGAAGTTATAGTTAACACTTTAAATTACACGCTTATTTGGCATGAGTATTGCTTTAAATACTTATAGAGATAATAAAAATTTTTATAGTTTAGGGATAAGCTTAGTTCAAAATGTTTCGAAAATTCCATTATGACTGTTTATGAATTATTTTGATTTATATTGAATGATAGACTGAATGTGAGTTATATTATAAGAATAAACATGAATTTTTTTCAAAAATATTACATATACAAAGAGGCATTTTATTTTTTTAGAAAGTCATATTTCCTAGTGAATTAATTAAAAATAGGAAACGGTGACACTAAATTCAATGATTAGAATAATTATTTTTTACTATGGCTCAAAGGAAGGTATAACATATGAAGCAAATTGAGAAAATTTATAATTATATATTATTAAAATCTAAAGAATTTACAAAAGAAAAATTATTAGAAGTTAAGGGATTTAGCGCACAACAAATTGGTGAGCATTTTGGGGTTTTAAGAAGCAATGTATCACGAGAATTAAACAATCTTTGCCGTGAAAAAAAAATAATTAAAATAAAAAATAGGCCTGTACTCTATTTTGAAAAAGAACAATTCATTAAATTATTAAATATAAAGGGTGCCTTTGATTATGAAGAAGGCATAGATATTAAGGACTTCATTGATACATCTGATGAAAAGAAGGATAGATCACCATTTAATTCCCTTATTGGTTTTAATAGAAGTTTAAAAAATCAAATTGAACAAGCTAAAGCAGCATTATTGTATCCTCCTAACGGACTTCATACATTGATAATTGGCGGCACAGGAGTCGGGAAAAGTTTGTTTGCCAATATGATGTATAAATACTATAAGAGCATTAAAGAATTGCCAGAAGATCCTCCTTTTATTATTTTTAATTGTGCGGATTATTGTAATAATCCACAACTGTTATTATCTCATATTTTTGGACATGTAAAAGGAGCATTTACTGGGGCAGAAAAAGAGAAAGAAGGTATAGTTGAAAAAGCCGATGGTGGAATTTTGTTTTTAGATGAAATTCATAGATTGCCCCCAGAAGGTCAAGAAATGGTTTTTTATTTTATGGATACTGCAACATATAATAAACTTGGAGAAACGGACAGACGCAGAAGAGCAAATGTATTGCTAATTGGGGCTACAACTGAGGACCCAAATTCTGCATTATTAAATACATTTATTAGAAGAATTCCTATAACAATAACAATACCAGCATTTGATGAAAGATCTATAGATGAAAAGTTAGAATTAGTCCAATATTTGTTTTCAAAAGAAGCCCAAAGAGTGAATAAAGCCATTAGGATTTCATCAGAAGCAATTAAAGCTTTAATAGGTAGTACTACATATGGAAATGTTGGACAATTAAAGTCAAATATACAGTTAGTATGTGCTAAGGGATTTTTTAATTCTGTAAATACAGATAAAAATATTGAGATAAATTTGACTTTATTACCTCCTAATATTAAAAGTGGAATATTAGCTTTTGGAAATCAAACAGGAGACAATACAACAATGTGGAATATGATGCCTAATAGCATTACTATACAACCTGATGGAAATAAAACATTTTTAGAAACGGATGATTATGAAACGCCATTTAACATTTACAGCATAATAGAAAATAAAACTTCATTATTAAAGGAGGAAGGACTTGATGATAATGAAATAAATAGTTTTATAACTACGGATATAAATATTCATTTAAAACAATTTTACGATAGGTTTAAAAATGATATTAACCGAAGGGAAGGACTATTGAAGATTGTAGATAAGGATATTATTGATTTTGCTGAGGAGATAAAAAAAATAGCGGAAACAAGATTGAATAGAAAATTAAATGAAAGATTTATTTATGCTACAAGTCTTCATTTTAGCGCTCTATTTAATCGTATCAAAAAAAATACTGTGTCACTTGAATCCAATATTACCTTATCAATTTCTGCTGAGAGTAATGAGTATAAAGTTGCTAAAGAAATTCATGAACTTATACAAAAAAATTTCAACCTTATTATACCAGATGTAGAAATTGAATATTTGGCTTTACTCCTAAGTTCAATACAGGAATCATCTCGTCAGGAGAGAGTGGGAATAGTTGTGGCTTCTCATGGAGCCAATATTGCTACGAGTATGGTTAGCTTAGCTAAAAAACTCTTCGAAGCAGATAACATTTTAGCGGTTGACATGCCGCTTGAAAGATCTCCAGCAGACATACTGGATACGGTTATTGAAAAAGTTAAACTGGTTGATGAAGGAAAAGGGGTATTACTTTTGGTAGATATGGGTTCACTAAATAGTTTTGGTGAAGTAATAAAAGAAAAGACAGGCATAGAAATAAAAAGTATTGATATGGTATCTACCCCCTTGGTTTTAGAGGCAGTTAGAAAATGTTCTGTTTGCGATGTGGATTTAAATTCAGTGTATTCATATTTACTTACAGATTTTAGAGGATATTCAAATAATATTTCTGAATGTATAACCAAAAACAAGAAGCAAAAAGAAAAAGTTATAGTTACAGTTTGTTCTACAGGAAAAGGTGCAGCGCTTAAACTTAAAGTATTAGTTGAAAATGTTATAAGGAATATAAGTACTGAAAAGATTAATGTTGTTTCACTAGGAGTGAAAAATTTAAAAGATAGCATTACTCATATTTCTAAGGAAAGCAATATTTTAGCTGTTATAGGAATTGTTAATCCAAAGCTTGGAATACCATTTATATCAATAGAGCAATTAATTGATGGAAGTGGAGAAAATACTTTAGTAAGTATTCTAGAGGGGAAAAATATTAAGCCTGTTGAAAGTAAAGGAAACAAACAGGTGATTTTTAAAGATCTCTGTATACAAAATCTTTCGGAAATCATAACATTTCTTAATCCAAAGAAAATTTATTCATTATTAGATGAATTTTTGCATTTGATTGAGAAATCATTAAATATAAGTTTCCACAATTCAGCTAAGTTAAGAATTATGTTTCATGTCGCATGTGCATTAGAAAGAATGATTCGAAATAATGGACTAGTTTATGATGAAGAAAATATAAATTTTGATGAAAAAACTATTCGGGCATTAAAGGAAGCTAGTTTGCTTTTTAAAGATGCGTTATCAATAAAATTAACGGATGATGAAATATATTTTATAGCAGATATCATAAAAATGACAGATTAGTATTGAATAAAATAGAAACAAAAATATTTTAAAGGAGTTATGTTTAGGTTGATAATTATTTAATAAAAATAGCCAGCGAAGAGTTAAGTATAAAAATAGTATGAGTATTGAAAGTACTCATAATTTTTATACTTAACTTTTCATTACTTAACGATAAATTATTTTGAGTAAATATATTTTTAGAAAGTATAAACTATTATTTTATGTATTAAGCCTAAAAGAGTGTGTGAATTAAAGTGAGAATTTACATATAACTGTGTTAAACGTAAATATAAGAGTGTAAATCTAGAAACCACAGTGTAGTCTATAAAAATATAATTTTTTAAGGTATTGAAAATAAAGTTCTATACTGCAATGTATATATTTACACTCTTTCTTGGCATGGCAATTGCTATTAAAAAAGGTATAAAAAATAATATATGTACTAATGGAAGGATGATGCAATAATGATCTCAGTAATAATAGGCACTCATGGCATGTTTTCAGAAGAAATTCTTAAATCTGCAGAAATGATTTTTGGAACTCAGGAAAATGTGGGCGCTGTTACATTTAAACCGGGCGAGGGAGTGGAAGCCTTAGTAGAAAAATATAATATGCTCATAAAGAAAATGGATTCTAATGACGGTGTTTTATTTATGGTTGATCTTTTTGGAGGTAGTCCATTTAATGCGGCTAGTTTGATTGCAGTAAAGAATGAGAATATGGAAATAGTTACGGGTGTGAATCTTCCAATGATTTTAGAGGTATTAGGAAGTAGAGAACTTTTATCTATGTCAGAGCTGCTAAAAGTAGCAACGGATTCAGGAAAAGACGCTATAAAAACTTTATCTAAAAATTTTCAAGAGAATATGAATGATGAATTGATATAAATGCTTAGTGCAAAAAATTACATGTAAATATATATGTAACTCAATATAAAAGAAAAAAGAGATATGAAGGAGATATAGTTATGGAAATTAGTTTTGTAAGAATAGACGATAGGTTAATTCATGGACAGGTTGCAACAGTTTGGACAAAGGAAAGTGGCTGCAATAGAATAATGGCTGTAAGTGATGAGGTTGCAGCTGATAGCTTGAGGAAGCAATTAGTAATTCAAGTAGCACCTCCTGGAATAAAAGCATATGTAATTCCAGTAGCAAAAGCAATAGAAGCATATAAAGATCCTAAGTTTAATAGCTTTAAAACTTTATTTTTATTCACAAATCCAACAGATGTACTTAGGATGGTTGAAGGTGGAGTTGACATTAAATCTGTAAACGTTGGCGGTATGTGTTATAAGGACGGTACAAAGCAAATCACAAATGCATTATGTATGAGTAATGAGGATATTCAATCATTCAAAAAGCTTCATGAAAAAGGTATTGAATTAGAAGTAAGAAAATTAGCCAAAGACACTAAAATCGACTTAATGGATAGACTTAAGGAATTAAAACTTATATAGATATATAAATAATAGTTTATATATATTTTTAAATTTTTAAGAAAGAGGGGAATTTATAAATGAGCACTTTACAATTAATTTTATTAGTAATAGTTGCAGCAGTTGCTGGTATGGCTAGTGTATTGGACGAAGCACAATTCCATAGACCACTAATTGCATGTACATTAGTTGGACTTGTATTAGGAGATATTAAAACAGGAATTATATTAGGTGGAACACTTGAAATGTTAGCACTTGGATGGATGAATGTTGGTGCGGCAATGGCACCAGATGCAGCTCTTGCAAGTGTAATATCAGCAATTCTTGTAATCGTTGGAAAGCAATCGATTGGAGCAGGTATTGCAGTCGCGGTGCCAATAGCAGCAGCAGGACAAGTATTAACTATATTTGTAAGAACAATAACAGTATTTTTCCAACATTTAGCTGATAAGTATGCTGAAGCTGGTAATACAAGAGGGATTGAAATGTGTCATATCTTAGGTTTATCACTTCAAGGAATACGTGTGGCTGTCCCAGCTGCTATTGTAGGAGTTCTTGCAGGTACAGATGCTGTAAATGCAGCACTTGCAGCTATACCAACAGTAATTACAAGAGGACTTCAAGTATCTGGTGGATTTATTGTAGTTGTTGGGTATGCAATGGTTATTAATATGATGAAGAGTAAATCACTAATGCCATTTTTCTTTATCGGATTCTTAATAGCAGCATTCACTAACTTTAACTTAATTGGTTTTGGTGCTGTAGGTGTAATTGCAGCAATATTCCATATTAAATCAATAGCTAATGAAGGAAAAGTAGTAGTGGCAACAGCTGGTAATAGTATAGATGATGTTGATGATTCAGATTTAATGTAAAATACAGAAGGAGGATACAACAATGAGTCAGAAAAAATTAGATAGAAGTGATTTAGTAAAAATGTTCATCCGTTCAAATTTCCTTTTAGGTTCATTTAATTTTGAAAGAATGCAGTCTGTAGGATTTTGCGTATCATTAATACCTGCATTAAAGAAATTGTATAAGGGCGATGAATTAAAAGCAGCACTTAAAAGACATCTGGAATTCTTTAATACACATCCATATGTGGCTAAACCAATTATGGGAATAACAGCAGCAATGGAGGAACAAAAGGCAAATGGAGCCGATATTGATGAGGCATCAATAAGTGGTGTAAAAATAGGGCTTATGGGGCCTCTTGCGGGAGTTGGAGATCCAATATTTTGGGGAACAGTAAGGCCGGTGCTTGCAGCTTTAGGTGCAGGATTTGCACTTACTGGAAGTATTATTGGACCATTAATTTTCTTCCTAGTATTTAATGCAATAAGACTTTCAATAAACTGGTATGGAATATTTTATGGTTATGAAAAAGGTACTCAGTTGGTTTCTGACATGTCAGGAAATAAATTAAGGTATCTTACTGAAGGCTCTTCAGTACTTGGATTATTGGTTATAGGTGGTCTTGTTTCAAAATGGACAACTGTCAATATACCATTTGTAATTTCTAGGTATACAGGGCAAGATGGTAAAGAAGTTGTTACAACTGTTCAAAGTGTATTAGACAGCTTAATGCCAGGATTAGTTCCTCTTCTACTAACATTCTTGTGTATGTATCTATTAAAGAAAAAAGTTAATCCATTATTAATCATATTTGGATTATTTGCAGTAGGTATTTTAGGAGTTGCGTCTGGAATATTACAATAATTTTTAGATAAATATTATTATTTGAAATATTATATTGCTAGAACAGCAGCTTCATTTTTGTATAAAATATAATCAATAAAAATAAGTGAATTATAAGAACTTTGCATGAAAACCGAATTGTGCAAGGTTCTTGTTTTTTATCCTTTTAAAAATTATATTAAGGTTAAACCTGTAGATATTTAATTCTAGTTTAATAAAATTAAATATTATAAAAAAGTAATTTGCTTAAATATACTTAAATATATTGAATAAGTACTTAAAAATACTTATAATAATTTTAGAGGAGGAGATTTATATGGTAAAAGAAGAGGTATGTAAAAAATCAAATAATGATGTAATTCTTCCATATAGGGAAAGATTATATGTAAATACTACAGAAAAGAAAAAAATAGTAGAAAAAGCTATGAATTTTATTCACGATAATGGAAAATACTTTTTTGATGTTTCTACTAGTGTTCAATTTCTTGCACAAGAGTTAAATAAAAATGTTATTGTATTCACTCATTCTCTAGATAATTTTAAGATACTTTCAGAAAAGTCAAATGTATTAGTAAATTTAATTTCTGGAGAATTTAATGTTAGGAATCGTTTTTTTTATAGAGAAGATTATGAAAAGTATTTAAATGGAGTAGAGTTTGATTCAGCATTTTTAGGCGCCGGAGCTATAAGAAGTGATGGCATTTATTATGAAAATGAAGAAGATGCTTTTATTAAAAGAGAAGTTGTAAAAAGGTCAAAGAAAGTAATTTTGCTTGCAGAACATCAAAAATATGAAAAGACTGCTAAATATAAAGGGTTAGATTTGGAACAAGCAAATATCATTATTGTTGATCCTATCGCAATTTCTTTATTTATATATATTATAGCATCGCAAAATATTAAAATTAATCCTAATAGCTTGGTAATCATATAGATTTAAGAAGTAGGTGATCAAAAATGTATCAAGAAGAAAGACTTTTGAAAATATTAGAGCATTTAAATGAACATAACTATATGTCTATTCATGATATTTGTAAAATGTTTAATGTATCGAGAGATACTGCACGACGTGATATAGTGAAACTCATAAGTGAGGGAACAGCAGTTAGAACTCATGGAGGAATCAGCTTACCGGTTTTACAAGATACTATTAAAGCATATAGGGAGAGAATAGAAGCTTATTCAGAAGAAAAGAAAAATATTGCCCAAAAAGCAATGGAGTTTATTAAGGAAGACAAACATTATTTTTTTGATGTTTCTACAACTATAAGCTTTTTAGCCCAAAAAATAGATAAACCTATTTGGGTATTAACACATTCATTAGATAACATTGAAATACTTTCTGAGAAAAATGAGGTAGATGTGCAATCTATTGGTGGAAGCCTAAATAAAAAAAATAGATTCTTTTATAAATTAGACTGCGCAAATTATCTTGAGGGTATAAGATTTGACATTGCAATTTTAGGTGCAGCTTCAATAACAGAAGATGGAATATATTATGTAGACCAAGAAGATGCATCAATTAAACAAGCAGCTATTAAAAAATCCAATTTAGTTATTGTTCTTGCTGAATATGAAAAATTTAAAACTTTAAGTTACTACAAGGGAGTAAATTGGAATCAAATTGATGTAATTATTACTAATAAAATGCCACCTTCTGTATTTATAGATATTATAGAGTCAAATGATATTAATCTTATAGTTACAAATTAAAAATAGAAAATTTAAATATATGGAGGAGTTGAATTTATGAATAACTTTAAAATGGTGTGCCTAGATATTGATGGAACTTTGTTAAACTCTAACCATCAAATTAGTGAAAATGTCAAAGATGCAATTAGTGCGGTGGTAAACAAAATGAACATACCTGTAATATTAGTTTCAGCTAGAATGCCAAAAGGTATAACATTTTTGCAAAAGGAACTTAAAATAGAACAGCCAATTATTTGTTATAGTGGAGCTTTAATTTTAGATAAGGACAAGACAGTGTTAGATAAGAAATTTATAAATGTATGGGATCTTGAAAAAGTATATAGATTAGCTAAAAATTATAATATACACATGAGTCTATATAAAGATGATGAATGGTATATAGAAGAAATGGATAATTGGGCAAAACAAGAAAGTGATATAACAAATATTATACCTAAAATATCTGATTTTAAAGAGCTAATAGAGCTATGGAAAAAAGAAAAGACAGGACCCAATAAAATTTTATGTATGGCTAATCCAGATGAAATAATTAAACTGAAGGAAAATATTAAGGTAGATGACTTAAATTTATACCTATCAAAGCCAACATATTTAGAAATTATGCAAGGCACGGTATCTAAAACAACTGCTATAAATTATTTGCAAAAAATGTTTAATGCAGCTAAAGAAGAGATAATAACTATGGGAGATAATTATAACGATATAGATATGCTAAAGTATTCAGGACTTGGAATAGCAATGGGAAATGCTCCAGAAGACGTGAAAAGATATGCAGACTGTGTGACTTCAACAAATGACGAAGATGGTGTTGCGGAGGCATTAAAGAAATATATTTTGTTATCTGATACCCTTTAGACTTGAGGTTTTCCAGAATAGTGTCATTGACAATTATTAAGTATGCTATTAAAATTAATTTATAAAAATGAAACTTAGTTTCATAATACGGAACAATAACTATATCTAATAGTTAAGAAGAAATATTAAATTAATATGGAGGCAAAGCAAAAATGGCAAACTTTTTAAATGAATTTTCAATGGATTTTTTTAGATTAGATGGAAAAGTAGCAATAGTTACAGGTGGAAATACAGGACTTGGACAGGCGTATTCAGCAGCTCTAGCCAAAGCAGGTGCAGATTTAGTAATCACAACTCATGGAACCAATTGGAGTGAAACAAAAGAATTAATAGAGAACATGGGTAGAAAAGTTGTATTTGTACAAGCTGACTTGACTAAAAAAGAAGATAGGCAAAATATAATAGAAGTTAGTATGAAAGAGTTTGGGAAAATAGATATACTAGTAAATAATGCAGGAACTATAAAGAGAGCTCCACTCCTTGAATATGATGAAGAGGACTGGAATGCAGTAATGGATATTAATTTAAATGCAGTATATTTCTTAAGCCAGGAGGCAGCAAAGATAATGGCCAAACAAGGTTCAGGAAAAATAATTAATATTGCGTCAATGTTAACCTTCCAAGGCGGTAAATTTGTACCACCATATACAGCAAGTAAACATGGAGTAGCTGGTATAACGAAGGCATTTGCTAATGAGCTGGCTTGCAAAAACATTCAAATAAATGCTATAGCACCAGGATATATAAAAACAGCAAACACAGCGCCAATACGAGAAGATGAAAAGAGAAATAAGGAAATACTTGATAGAATTCCAGCAGAAAAATGGGCTGAGCCATTTGACTTAATGGGGGCAGTGGTATTTTTAGCGAGCAGGGCTTCAGATTATGTTAATGGACATATTCTAGCAGTTGATGGTGGATGGTTAGTAAGGTAACAAAGAAAAATTAAAAATAACCATAAGTCCGACTAATGGACTTATGGTTATTTTAGGTTACCCTAAAAAAGTTAATGAACTTAAGATGGTATGTACCCCATTAATTTACTAATATCCTTAGCGATTTGCATAAATTCATCTTTATATTTCAATAAATCATCCAAGGTATTAAAGAGAGTTACTGAAGAAAGGCTTGTAGCTGCAATTATTTTATTAGTTCTATCAAAGATAGGTACAGCTATACAGATAACTCCAGTATCATATTCAATATTATCAAGAGAATATTGATTTTTTCGTATTTCATGAATTTCATTAAAGAACGTATCTAAGTCAGTTATTGTATTTTCAGCATATTTAACAAGCTCTGTATCTTTTAATAGCTCTCTTATTTTATCATCAGAAAATTGAGATAATAATAATTTACCGGAAGCTGTACAATAAGTTGGAGCTTTTTTCCCTATGCTCGAAGACATTACTATATTTCTACTTGTATTTTCAGAGGATACCTTATCTACGTAAATTATATTAGAGTATGATTCATCTGGAATACAAAGATGTATAACTTCATCAACTTTATTTGCAAATTCATATAAATATGGTTTAGCAATATTTATCAAATCCATGCTGTTAATTATTGAAGAGGAGAGATTAAGTAATTTCACTCCAAGCTGATATTTGTCATTTTCTTTATTTTGAGTAACATATTCTTTATATTTCAAAGTTGATATTATTCTATGTATAGTGCTTTTGCTTAAACCTAAGTTTTTTGATAATTCCCCAATTCCAATACCTTTTGGATATTCTGATAAACAATCAAGTATGTCTATAGCACGCTCTACTGATTGAACCAAATTAGAATTGTTTAAATCTTGAGACATATTAAATCCTCCTACATAATTTTGTCTTTATAGTATATTGTAATCGCTAATATATATTTTAACAAATAAAAAATTTTAGGTATTTTTAGGCATGCATCATTGACAAGTGGAAATAGGAATATTAAAATAATATTAGGAAAGTGAAACATCATTCCACAATACGGAACGAATGGGTTTGAATTATATTAATATATAACTTCACTTTGATAAAATAATAATTACATGTTTTGTATATTAAATATGGTATAGTTAAAGATTTAATTTGACCTTATCAAGTCAAAAAATAAGTCCTGTCTATTATGCTTGATATGGTTAAAGTTTAAAATAATAATTTGAGGAGGAACATATTATGGATATAATCAAAAATTTTTCATTAGAAGGTAAAATAGCATTAGTAACAGGTGCATCATATGGTATTGGATTTGCTATAGCAAAATCTTATGGAGAAGCAGGAGCTACAATAGTATTTAACGATATTAATCAAGAATTAGTTTATAAAGGGTTAAAGGCATATGAAGAAGCAGGTTTAAAAGCATATGGTTATGTATGTGATGTTACAGATGAGGAAGCAGTACAAGCATTAGTTGCAAAGATAGAAAAGGAAGTTGGAGTTATTGATATTCTTGTAAATAATGCAGGTATAATCAAACGTATTCCAATGCTTGAAATGAAGGCAGAAGATTTCAGAAAAGTTATAGATGTAGATTTAAATGCTCCATTTATAGTTTCTAAAGCAGTAATTCCTGGAATGATTAAAAAGGGACATGGAAAAATAATCAACATCTGTTCTATGATGAGTGAACTCGGAAGAGAAACAGTTTCAGCTTATGCAGCAGCTAAGGGTGGACTTAAGATGTTAACAAGAAACATTGCATCTGAATATGGTGAATATAACATCCAATGTAACGGAATTGGACCTGGTTATATAGAAACACCACAAACTGCTCCATTAAGAGAACTTCAACCAGATGGTTCAAGACATCCATTTGATCAATTTATAATTGCAAAAACTCCAGCAGCACGTTGGGGAACAGCAGAAGATTTAACAGGACCAGCTATATTCTTAGCATCTAATGCATCAGACTTTGTAAATGGTCATGTATTATATGTAGACGGTGGAATCCTAGCTTACATTGGAAAACAACCACAATAATTGAGAGGTAATAAAAATGAAGATTGCTTTAATTAATGAAAACAGCCAAGCAGCGAAAAATGAGCTTATATATGAGACCCTTAAAAAGGTAGTAGAGCCAAAAGGGCATGAAGTATTCAATTATGGAATGTACAGTGCAGAAGATAGCGCACAATTAACATACGTTCAAAATGGTATCTTAGCAGCTATTCTTTTAAATTCAGGAGCAGCTGATTATGTAGTTACTGGATGCGGAACAGGTGAAGGTGCAATGCTTGCATGTAACTCATTCCCAGGAGTATTATGTGGTCACATAGTAGATCCATCAGATGCTTATATGTTTGCACAAATCAATGATGGAAATGCAATAGCATTACCGTTTGCAAAAGGATTTGGATGGGGAGCAGAGCTAAACTTAGAATATATCTTTGAAAAGTTATTTCAAGGAGAAAGTGGTCAAGGATATCCAAAGGAAAGAGTTGTTCCAGAGCAAAGAAACAAAAAGATACTAGATGAGGTTAAGAAAATAACACATAGAGATATGGTTACAATTTTAAAGGAAATAGATCAGGATTTACTAAAAGGTGCTGTAAGCGGAGAAAAATTCAAAGAGTATTTCTTTAATAATTGTAAATGTAAGGAAATAGAAGAGTATATTAAAAGTATATTGTAATAGTATTATAATAAAAAATTAATATATAAAAATATGAAAGGACTAGACTTAGTAAATTACATCAATCTAGTTCTTTCATATTAGGAAAAAGTACAGATACATGTTAAAATTAGACTTGTATTTTATACAGAAGAAGAGTAAATTTTATTAGGAGGTATTATCAATGCTAGATGTAATTACTATAGGGGATGCAATGATTGCAATGTGCCCTCAGGAGAAAGGCCCAATAATATTCTGTGATACGTTTAAAAGGAAAACTGGTGGAGCGGAATTAAATGTAGCAATAGGATGTGCGAGATTAGGATTAAAATCAGGCTGGATAAGCAGACTTGGTAATGATGATTTCGGGAAGTACATATTAAAAACTGTAAGAGGAGAGGGCATTGACACTTCAGAAGTTGAACTTGTAGATGGACATCCAACTTCAGTTTATTTTAGAGAAGTTTTATCTGATGGATCTAGCAGATCATTTTATTATAGAGAAAATTCACCAACAAGCACGATGAAAAGTGAAGAATTAAATGAAGAATATTTTAAGCAGTCAAAAGTACTTCATATTACCGGTGTATTTCCATCTATAACTAAAAATAATCAGGAAATTATATTAGAAGCAGTAAAATTAGCAAAGAAACACAATTTAACTGTATCTTTTGATCCTAATATAAGATTAAAAATGTGGACAAAGGAAGAAGCAAAGGCATATATAGAAAAATTACTTCCTGATGTTGATATTCTTCTTGTTGGAGATGAAGAAATCGAAATTCTACTAGGAGAAACAACTATAGAAGATGCAATAAAAACATTCCATGGTTATGGAATAGACAAAGTTATTGTTAAAAAAGGAGCTAAAGGAGCACTAGGTTCAGATGGCAAGAATGTATATGAAGTAGAAGCTATTAAACCTAAAGCTTTAGTTGACACTGTAGGTGCGGGAGATGGATTTGCAGCAGGATTTTTAACAGCATTCTGTGAAGGTAAAACTTTAGAAGAATGTGTTAAGTTTGCAAATGCAGTTGGCTCTTTAGTTGTAGGTGTAGAAGGCGATAATGAAGGATTACCTAACTATGAAGATGTATTAGTACATTTAGGACAAGCGAAAAAAATAGAGCGCTAAATTCAGTTGATATTTAACAATTAATAAGTAACTCAAGGCTTAAGGAAACTTTATTATTCATTGTTAACTAGAATTGAAAATATATATTAAAATTTAAATTTAAATGAGGTGTAAGAATGTTTGAAAAAATTTATAACACATTAAAAGAAGAAAAAGCAGTAGCAGTTGTTAGAACTAAGACATATGATGAGGCGAAAGAAATAAGTATCGCTGCTATTAAAGGCGGAATGAAGATTATAGAAGTAACTATGAGTGTACCAGATGCACCTAAGTTAATAAAAGAATTAAAAGAAGAATATAAGGATGCTTGTGTTGGAGCTGGAACTGTATTAAGTACAGAAGCAGCAGATGCATGTATTGAAAATGGTGCTGATTTTATTGTTTCTCCATGTGTAGATGAAGAAGTTATAACTCATATAATTGCTAAAAAAGCATTAGTAATTCCAGGATTAATGACAATGTCAGAATTAAATAAAGTTTATAAATTAGGTTTAAGATTTATAAAAGTATTCCCAGGAAATGTTGTAGGAAAAGGTTTCATAGGTGGAGCAAAATCAATATTCCCAGACCTTAACATAATGCCTACTGGTGGAGTAAATAAAGATAATATAACTGAATGGATTACTACAGGAGCAGATTGTAGCGGAATTGGTAGTGATTTAAATAAAGCATACAAAAATGGTGGTGCTGCAGGAGTAACAGAATACTGTGCAGAAGTTATGAGCAAAGTAAAAAGTTTATAATTCATATAAACCTTATACTTAAGCGTATATGAATCGAAAAGAAATACATGTTTATTACGTAGGACTATGAAATTTTCACTGGGAAGTTCTAAACTGAAGCTTGTATCCATTTCTGCATGTTCCTGAAGCAAGTTCAGGACAAGCAGAAATAGAACAAGCTCCAATTAAGAACTTCCACAGCTTAATTTCAAATGCCTACTCCACAAACATGTATTTCTTTTCTTTGTCTGCATATAAGCTTAAGTAAATGTTGAGCATATATTTCGAATTGTAAGTCGGATGTCCATATAAATTTAAATAAAATATCCACATGAATACTATAAGAAATTATAATTCATGTGGATATTTTTATTTTATAGTTTATTTTTTATAAACATTGTTTTGAATTAATAATTATTTAAGAATTACCATTAGATAATATAGTATAATTTTTACATGAAATATAATTAAAGGATAATAATGAGTTTATTTGGTATTAAGCTAAAGATAAATATTAAAAGTAACTATGAAGATTTTAATGGAGGAAGTTATGGATAAGAGAGCTAAAATTTTAGTAGTGGAAGATGAGAATGACATTAATAATTTGCTTTGCAGTATTCTTGAGAGAAAGGGATATAGAGCCAGAGCTGCTTTCTCTGGAACAGAAGCTTTAATGTGCATTGAAAATGAGAGGTGGAAGATGATTTTATTGGATTTGATGATTCCAGGAATCAGTGGAGAGGAAGTCATTCTAAAAATCAGGGAAATAACAAAGGCTCCAATAATTGTTGTAAGTGCAAAGACTTCTAAAAAAACCAAGTTAGAGCTATTGGAGAAAGGTGCTGATGATTTTATTTGCAAGCCTTTTGATCCAGATGAAGTAATTGCAAGAGTTAATTCTAATTTAAGAAGATATTTAGAATTTTCTTCAGCGGAAGAAAAGAAAGGTAATATTATAAGTTATAAAGACATTAGTTTAGATACGGAAAGTAAGGAAGTAAAAGTGGGAAAAGTTATTATCACGCTGACCTCAAGAGAGTTTGCAATATTGGAGTTGTTATTGAGGAATCCTAGTAAGGTGTATAGTAAAGCTAATATTTTTGAAAGTATTTGGGGAGAGGAATACTTAGGAGATGATAATACTGTGAATGTACATATGAGCAGATTAAGAAATAAATTATCAAAGGCAGGTAATAATGGACAAGACTACATAGAAACAATTTGGGCAATGGGATATAGGTTGAAAAAGTAATAAGTGAGGCGCATTTAATATTCCAAATAATTTGTATAAAAATATGTATTTAGAGAAATAGATTTCAATAATAAATTTAAGGTTTTTGAAATACTTTAGCAAAGTTTTCTTAAGTGCCATTGTTTATTATAAGAGCGTAACGAAGAAAGGAGTAATAAACAATGAATGAATATATAGTTAAAGCAGATGATATTACCAAAATATGCAATAGAAAGAAAGTATTAGATAATATATCTATAAAGATAAAAAAAGGTGATATATATGGTTTTATAGGTAAAAACGGAGCTGGAAAGACGACTATGATAAGAGTAATTACTGGGCTTGCTGCACCAAATGAAGGACAAGTTCAGTTATTTGGACATAGTGATGAAAAGGAGCTTGTAAAGCAAAGAAGCAGGATGGGTACATTAATAGACTCGGCAGCAATATATCTTAATATGACTGCAAAGGAAAACCTTGAGCTTATTAGAATTCAAAGAGGAATTCCAGGAACAAAATGTATTGATGAAGCTTTAAAGTCAGTAGGACTTAATGATATTGAAAAAAAGAAAACCAAAAACTTCTCATTGGGAATGAAACAAAGGTTAGGTATTGCAATGGCATTGCTAAGTGACCCGGAAGTTTTGATTTTAGACGAGCCTATCAATGGAGTAGATCCAGTTGGAATAAAAGAAATAAGAGAACTTTTACTTAAATTAAATAAAGAAAGAGGAACAACAATTCTAATATCAAGTCATATATTGACTGAACTTACTCAAATTTGTAACATATATGCTTTTATTAATGATGGAAAATTAATTGAAGAAATAACTGCGAGTGAGCTAGCAGATAAATCTAGGAATTACCTTCATTTAAAAGTAAAGGATTCTTCAGATGTTTCGCTTATTTTAGAAAATGAACTTGGAATAAAAGATTACGAAGTTTTCCCAGATAATATTATAAGAATATATGATGAATTTGATGGAGAAAAAATTACGCTGGCTTTAGCTAAACATGGCATAGGGGTTAAAGAAATAATGCAGATGGGTGAATCTTTAGAAGATTATTTCTTTAAATTAGTTGGAGGTAAATGTAATGATTAATTTAATTAGAGGAGAATTTTATAAGTTAAGGAAAAGTAAATATTTCATTGGAATGATAACTTTAGCATTTGCGTTTGGATTTTTACTCATGATTTTTTGGGATCATGAGAGAGAAATGAATCGAAGTTATGAAGGTGCTATATTAAATGGAGCATATGTTTTAACAGATGGGGATGGGTTTGGGGATATCATGTTAGGAAATTTTCTCTTTGCACTCCTTGCCTCAGGATTTATAGTAAAAGATTTTAAAAGTAGTAATATAACTAAGAGTTTTGTTTATGGATATAAAAGAACTCAAGTATTGTTGAGTAAAATTCTTGTGACAATGCTATTTTCTTTGCTTTTAGAAATAATATATATATCGGTTTTAGTCAGTTATGTTTCATTGATACACGGTTTTTGTGATTCCTTGAATCTGGATACTATTTTAGCATTAGTTAGAACAATTATTCTTGGAATAATGTATAATTTAGCGACAATATCAATAATCTTTATGACAGCTATAATAACGAAGAGTAATTTTTGTACAATCGTTGCACCTTTTGTATTAATTATCTCATTTCAGTATGCTTTTCCAAATGGTAAATATCCATATGTTTCGCATATGTTGTCCTATTTACCTTATATAGCAGGAATTCATGCAATGGTGAGATTTGCATCTCTATTTGAAATTATTAAATGTATAATATCATCAATCATAACTTTTATAATAACAATTGGAGGAAGCATCTTATTTGTAAAATATGAGGATATTAAATAACTAAAAAATTATATTAGGCACATGAAAATAAATAACGAGTCCAAAATAGCCTTGCAAGCGGACTTGTTATTTATTTGATAGTGCCTTAGATGAATCAGGAGATATGAAATGTATTTATTTATTGCTATTTTATCAATGCTAATTATACTTGTAATAATTATGAATATTAAGCTGTTTTTTTATAAGAAGCAGATACGAGATATTACAATTCAAATTAAGGAATTTAGAAAGAGAAAAACAAATAGGAAGGTTAATATTAAAATAGCAGATAAAAACATAGAAGGCTTAGCTTTTGAGATTAATGAATATTTAGAACTTTATAAGAGAAATGAACAGGAAAAAATAATGGTTAAAAATACTTTGAAGCAAGGAATAGCCAATATGTCGCATGATTTAAGAACTCCATTGACATCAATAATAGGATATTTAAGGTTACTTGAAAATGACGAGATAGATAGGGAAACTGCGTTAAATGTACTCAGGAATAAAACGGATAAGCTAAATGTACTTATAAATGACTTTTTTGAATTAGCATACATAGAAAGTGATGATTATGAATTACACATGACAAAGATAAATTTAACCAATATAGTACGTGAAGAGCTTCTATCTTTTTATGAAGTGTTTGAAAGTAAAGGAGTTAATCCTAAGATAAATATTTTAAATAGCCCAATCTTTATAATGGGAGATGAAGATAGTTTAGAGCGAATAATAGATAATTTACTTTCAAATACATTAAAGTATGCTGAAGGAGATATTGAAATAAATTTAGAAGAAGTTAAAAATGAAGCTGTTTTTAAAATCTCAAATATATGTACAAATATGAACCAGGAAGATATATTACATATGTTTGATAGATTTTACATGGCAGATCAGGTGAGAAAAGGACAAGGAACAGGACTTGGACTATCAATTGTCAAAAGTTTAATGGAAAAAATGAATGGTAATATAATAGCAAATCTTGAAGAAAATAATATTTCACTAATATGTGAATGGAAAGCTATAGATATCCAGAATAGGAACTAGGCTTATAACTTAGAACTAATATTTTTATAGATTAAGGCAATAACTAAAGCAGTGACAAGTTGCAAATTACAAGGAATAAATCAAGTCCCTAATTTGTTTAGCTATAAAATAATATGATATTATTAAATAAGTTGAAAATATATTAAGAAAAAAATCTTAAATATTAAGAGAAAAATAGGTGAATTACATGAAAAATTTAGAAGAATTAAAGAGAGAATTAGATAGAATTGATGGGAAAAGTTATAAGCTATATAAAAACCTAGAAGGGCAATATGATTTTAAAAATTATATATTGAGCATAGATCATGTTCAAGGGGATCCTTTTGCAGCACCGTCTAGAATTAGAGTAATAGTAAATCAAAAAATGGCGGGATTTCCAAAGGAGCTTTTTGATAATAAATACAAAAATATTGCGGTAGCAGATTATTTAACAAGAGAATTTTATTACAATATAAATAAGTGCAGTGAAAGAATTTTTGGTTCAGGAAAGAGTGGCTTAATAGTTATAAGTAAATGCCCTCAGCAAATATTAGAAAGAACTTCAATAATTATAGATAATGATAAGCTAGAAGCAAGGTTTTATGTTGGATTTCCTGCAAGAGGAAGGAGCGTTTTAGCAAAGGAACTTGAGAAAATTTTATATAATGTTATACCAAATATTGTTGAGAAAACTTTGATATATAAAAACATCAATAGTACAAAGCTGATAAATAGAGTAAAGCTAATGGAAGATCAGGAATGCATAAGAGAAGAACTAGGCAAAAGAGGTTTGATTGCATTTATTGCCAATGGATCAATTTTACCTAGAGAAAGCGGAATATCTTCTAGACCATTAAAAAATGGAAAGGTATTTATTTCACCTAAGGAATTAGAAATGGAGTTTAATACGCAAAGTAAAGGCACAATTAAAGGAATGGGAATAAAAAAGGGCATAACTCTTATCGTTGGAGGAGGATATCATGGTAAATCCACATTATTAAGAGCTTTAGAACTTGGCGTTTATAATCATATTGAGGGTGATGGAAGAGAATTTGTAATAACAGATAAATCTGCATTGAAAGTGAGAGCAGAAGATAATAGATGTGTAACGAAAACAGATATATCGTTATTTATAAATAATCTGCCAAATGAAAAAAATACTACAGAATTCTGTACAGAGAATGCAAGTGGAAGCACCTCTCAGGCGGCTAATATAATAGAAGGAATAGAAAGTGGCAGCGGTGTATTATTAATAGATGAAGATACTTCAGCTACTAACTTTATGATGAGAGATGAGCTAATGCAAAAGCTAGTTTCAAAAGAAAAGGAACCAATAACACCATTTATTGAAGTAGTTAAGCCTTTATATGAACAAAAAGGAATCTCAACAATAATGGTAGTTGGAAGCTGTGGAGATTTTTTTGATGTAGCAGACTGTGTGATTCAAATGGATAATTATGAAACTAAGGATGTTACAAAAGAGGCTAAAGAGCTAAGCAGCGGGCATATAATAAAAAGAATTAATGATAGAAATTTAAAAATAAATATTTCATTTAATAGAGTAGTTAAAAAAGGAACTGTTCAAGCTGGTGAAAAGGGCGTAAAAGTAAAAACAATGGGGTTAGATGTAATAAGTATAAATAAGGAAGAGATAAATTTGAGAGCTGTAGAACAAATAGTAGATAATGAGCAGCTAAATGCAATAGGTTCTATTATGAAATGGGCAGAGGATAATATTGTGGATAAAAATCTAAGTTTAGAAAAATTTGTGGATAAAATAATTAATGAAATAGATAAAAATGGGTTATTGTTTATTGAAAGGGTGAAAGGCGGAAATGGAAGCTTAGCTATGCCGAGAAAGCAAGAAATAATGGCAGCTTATAATAGGTATAGAAAGCTAAAAATGTAATATTTGTTTAGTAATAAGTCATAGATAAACATTTTCAATTTTTTAGCTGTAAAAATTATCGAATTTGAAATTTTTATTAAAGAAACATGTATTTCATAGTGACTTTGTCAGAAAAAGGTGATATATTAGAAAATAATAGGATGGATGAAACTTAAACTATGATAGGAGGAATGTTTTATTTATGTATGAAATGAAAGAAGAGTATAAAATTGGGGTAGAACTAATTGATAAGCAACATAAGAAGCTGTTTGAACTAGCAGATAAAGCTTACATGTTACTAAAGGACGAATTTACAATTGATAAGTATGACAAAATAGTAGAAATACTACAGGAATTAAAGGATTACACTGTTTTTCATTTTAAATCAGAAGAAGAATATATGGAAAGTATAAACTATAAGAGAATGTTCACTCAAAAGGTAGAACATGATGCATTTATTAAAAAGCTTGAAGCAATTGATTTAAAAAATGTTGATGAAAATCAAGATGAGAGCTTAATGGAAGTACTGAATTTTCTAAACGATTGGTTGACTGAACATATATTAAAAAATGACAAGCTTATAGGACAATAAAACAGATTGTATAATTAATATTTGTTTTTATAATTAGAAATTAATATTTTTACTAGAAATAAAAACATATTGAAAATTATATAATAAAGTTATATAATTAAGAAAATAAAAAATATAATATCTTCAGGGCAGGGTGTGAATCCCTACCGGCGGTACAGCCCGCGAGCTTAAAATAAGCAGATTCGGTGTAATTCCGAAGCCGACAGTATAGTCTGGATGAAAGAAGGTAACCTATTAGAGATTTTGATTTTTGTAATTTAACTCTTTGAGTTTAAGCCCTGATGTTTAACATCAGGGCTTTTTTTATGTTTAAAAACAAACGTTCAAATGAAGTTAATTGAAAATAGGATAACTAATAAGCTATACCAGGAAGATAATCTTTTGGGAGGTAGAAAGATGAACGAAAAAACAAGTAGAATGGTAAAAATTTCCTTATTAGCAGCAATAGCACTTATACTTAGGTATATAGAATTTCCAATAATACCGCCATTTCCATGGTTACAATTTGATTTAAGCGATGTTCCAGCAATGCTTGGGGTATTTGGTTTTGGACCAATGGCAGGAATAATAATAGAGTTATTAAAAAATGTTGTAATATTAGCGATAAAAGGAACAAGCACAGGTTTCGTTGGAGAGGTTGCAAACTTTTTATTTGGAGTTGCATTAATATTGCCAGCTGGACTTGTATACCATAAAAAGAAAAGCAAAAAAAATGCTATACTTGGAATGATATTAGGAGCAGTTGTTATGCAGATAGTAGGAATTATAGGAAATGTATATCTATTATTACCTGCTTATGGAATGCATGTGGATAATGCTTATCTTATATGGTATATTACTGCAGGATTATTACCAATTAATGCTATAAAGGCACTTATAACATCAATATTAACTTATGTATTATACAAAAGGATTTCGGTTTCAATATTCAAAGCAGAAGCTAATTTCGGAAGTATAGAAGATACAACAAAAACTATATAGAAATATAGAAAAAGCTGTGACAAAAACGGTTAAAAACATTTTGTCACAGCTTTTTTACTAAATAAAGGCTTACGAATTGATTTTATGCTTTTGGGAAAAGTAATTATAAGAAATCAATAAGGAGAAATTAAATAGAATAATTATAATTTTATTAGTTAACAAAATTAATTAATTAATAATAACTATTGATTAATAATTCCCTATCTGGTATTATATCAATATAGAGATAAGAAAAGGGGTGTTTCAATAAGTTTTAGAATAAATGATACGGTGATTGAGGAATAAGAGAATTATGGGATCCTGATGAAGATGCACTAAATAGGTGCAGGGGATTTGGTAAAGCAATTGCAGAAATGCTTTAAATATATTTAATAAATTAACAAATATTAGTATTTAAATAACAATTAAATTTGGAGGAGGTTTTTATTATGGAAAAGTATATTTGTACAGTATGTGGTTATATTTATGATGAGGCATTAGGTGATCCGGATAATGGAGTTGCACCAGGAACAAAGTTTGAAGATATTCCTGATGATTGGGTATGCCCATTATGTGGAGTTCCAAAGTCAGATTTTGAAAAACAATAGGGCATATTGATTTAGCATTTTTTGATAATGCCTAATAAAATAGTTAAAATCCAAATATAAAGTTTTAATAAAAAGGGACGATCAAAATAATTTTAAAAATTTTGAAAGTCCCTTATATATTGTGTATTATTATAGTTATAGAAAAATATTCGAGAATATTATTTTCATGTGCCTTAATAATAAATAATTAGGAGAATGAGTTATATGTTTACGGAAGAAAGATTAGATGAGATATTAAATATATTAAATATGCAGGGGAAAGTTAAGGTTAAGGATTTAAGTCAAAGGTTTAATGTGACAGAAGATTGTATTAGAAAAGATCTAAAACAGTTAGAACATACAGGAAAACTAAAAAGAACATATGGAGGGGCAATTCAAGTTAGGCAGTCTTCTCAAATATATGATATTTCAGAAAGGGAAAAGGTAGATATTACAACTAAGAGCATAATTGCAGAGAAAGCCTTAGAATTAATTCAAGATAGGGAAACTATATTTTTAGATATTTCCACAATTAATATTTTAATAGCAAAAGCTCTCTTAAAAAGCAAAAAAAGAGTGATAGTTGTTACTAATATGCTTGAGATTGCAAATATTTTAGCTACGTCAGACAATAATATTACAGTTGTAGTTGCAGCAGGCGTTTTGAATAAAGCATTAAACGGTTTTATTGGAGCAGCGGCTAATGATTTTATTAAAAAATATAAATTTGATAAAGCCTTTATAGGTAGCTGCGGAATTGATGCTTTTGATAAGAGTATAACAACCTTTGAAATTGAGGATGGGATAACCAAAGCAGCTATAATACAATCCAGTAAAAAAACATTTTTGGTAATGGAAAATAAAAAATTTAATGTAGATGGTAATTATAAATTCGCTATGATTGATGATATAGATGCAATAATAACAAATGAAAAGCCTAATGAACAGATCACAGAAATATTAGATAATAGTGAAATAGAATTGATATAAAAATGATAGTAAAGTTCCTAAGGAACTTTACTATCATCTTAGCCACATGATAATGGCATCTTCTTTATTATCTTCGTAATATCCTCTTCTAATTCCATCCTGCTTAAAATTATATTTTTCATATAATGCTTTTGCGGCTGTATTACTGCTTCTAACTTCAAGGGTAAAGGCTCTGCAAGCCCGCTCATTTTTACAATAATCAATTAATTCATTAAGGAGCTTAGATGCAATTCCTTGCTTTCTGCAGTTTGGGTGTACAGCTATATTTGTTATATGCGCTTCATCTAAAATGATCCATGTTCCTGCAAAACCAACAACTTTCTCATCAAGTCTTGCTATAAAGTATTTAGCTACAGGATTAGATAATTCTTGTATATAGGATTCCATGCTCCAGGAAACAGAGAAACTTAATGAACTTATTTCTAGAACTTCATCAATGTCTTCTTCTTTCATCAAATCAATAGTCACACACATGTCTATTTCATCCTTTGCTCATATTCTCTTTCAGCTTGTGATTTCTTCAGGTAAAATGGAGTAGAGTTTGGATCATCAAAATCACCATTTTTTAATAATACACTACCTATTTCGCCTAAAGAAGAAGCACGAACTAAATTAAGATGATTAGGTGGAAAATAACAATTTGGACAATTTTCAATTAAATAATCTTTATATTTATCTACGCCATCACCAATAAATATAACTTTTTCTTCTTTTGCTTTAATAATTTCTACCAGCTCATTAAGATCTAGAGCAGAATAATCTAAAACTTTTTCTAGTGTAACTGGAAGATCAGAATTTGCATTGGCTGATTTTATAGCAGTTAGAGAATCAGCAGAATGCCCCTTATACAATGCAGTATATACACTATTTCTTAAGGCATCCATTATAGGACATATAATTCCATCAAAATTAGCTGCGCTTAGTGCTAAAGCATCTAGACTTGATACACTGACATAAGGTTTATTACTTCCAAAGCTAAGCCCTTTTATTGTCGCCATACCTATCCTAAGGCCAGTGAAAGAACCAGGGCCCTTAGAAACAACATATCCATCGACATCATCTATGCTTAAATTATTAGCTTTTAATAAATTTTCTATTATGGACATGAGAATGACAGAGTGCTCTTTCTTATCATTTAAAGTAATTTCTCCAAGTAATTTATTATCCTTCATTAAAGCAGCAGTTGCTACCTTTGAAGATGAATCTATAGAGAGTATAATCATATCTTCAACTCCTTTATATAATCATATCTTCCTCCGTAAGGAGTTAAAATTATTTTTCTGTAATCTTCACCTTTAGTGAGATCTTTTTTTATATTTATATGAAGTAAATCATCTGGTAGAATTTCTTCTATATAATTTGCCCATTCAATAATAGATACTGCATCTGAAAAAATATAATCATCAAAGCCAATTGCATAAATTTCATCAGGGTCATTTACTCTATATACATCAAAATGGTTGAGTTTCAATCTACCACTATCATATTCATTAACAATTGTAAAAGTTGGACTTGTAATAGTATCAGTTACTCCAAGGCCTTGTGCAATTCCCTTAGTAATATGAGTTTTGCCAACTCCTAAATCTCCAGTTAGGCATATTATATCACCGGCATTTAATAATTTACCTAATTCTATTCCAAGTTTAGTAGTATCAGCTACATTATAAATTTCAAATTCCATGAAATACCTCCTTCAAGTGAGAATATATTCACACGTTAGATTTTTCTCACACACGCTAAAAAAGTCAGATGTATAAAGAAACCTATGGCTCTATAGTCATCTGCGATTTTTTTTGTTTAAAATTCTATCCAAATAGTTTATAATACATTCTGAGTGAAAATAATAAAAACGAGGCTTATAAATTCTCATCCTTTTATTTTATATCAAAATTATATAAAAGCAAATTAAAAATATTGTTTATAAGTAACTTTAATATTACATAAATTAAATATTCAGAAAAAATGTAATAAATTTGTATATATTTCTTGTGAATATGTTGGTATAATAAAGTAAAATGTATGCTAAACTGTATATAAGAAATGAATGAAGAATTAATTATTTTTGATACATAAATTATAAATTGTTCTATATTTATTAATTAATAAGTATATTAGAAAGAAAATTATAAGAGGTCAGTCAATTTTGGAGGTGACTTATTTTGAAGAAGATTACCTTTGCAATGATAATAATAACTATTGCATTGTCTTTTGGTATGAGTTTTTTTTCAAATCCTTTGTTAGCAAACACTGACAATAATAAAGCAGAAAATAGAGATAAATATTTAAATATAATGACAGTTAGTAAACCACAATATGATATGGTTAAGAAGATAACAAAAGATAAGAATAGTGTGAATTATATGCTTACTGATGAAAAGGAGATTAGTGAATTTAAGTATAGTGAGGACGTTTTAGATAACATATCTAATATGGATTTATTTATATATTCGGGTACTTCATTTGAGCCATGGAGTAATTCACTTATTAACGAATTAAAAAAAGGTAATCTTGGAATAATAAATTTAGCCAGAGGTATAAAGCTTTTAAGTTATACTCAAGGCAGCGATACTAAAGAAAATCCGTATTATTTTGAAGGTGTAGAAGAGTATAAGATAGCTTTATATAATGTAAAGTCAGCTATTCAAGATAGAGATCCTCAAAATAGAGATTATTATGAAGACAATTATAACAAAGCAATAAAAGAATTTGACGATAATTTAAAGAAATACAGTGACAAACTAAAATCTCTTAGTGAATATAAATTCATAACATTAAATAATGATTTTGATTACTTGACTAAATCTCTAAATTTAAATACTATTCAACTTGATAATCATGAAATGGGTGAGTTTATAAAAATTAATAATTTAGATCCGAAGAAAGTTATTATAATAGTTGATGGAGAAGCAGGAACTAAGTTAGATTTATCAGGATATAATACAGTTAAGTTATGGAAATATTATGGAGACTATTCTTTTGATAATTTGATTTTATATAATGTACAAGAATTGGCTAAATTAGCTCCAGAAAAAGCCGATAAAGCTTCTGGTAGTACATCGTCATAAGTTGATTTTTACTTAATATTACTTATTTAGATTGTTGATACACATAAAAGACAATACTATATTTGATTGTTTAGACTGCTAAAAAGAGTTATTTCACAATAAGATAGCTCTTTTTAGTAGTCTTTTTAGCTATGTTTAAAATTAATTACGTAAAAATAGTATTCTTATGTATGTAATTAATAGCCCTATATTATTGCAACTTAAATATAAATAAAATTTTTATTTTGATGTAATTTCTCCAAGTAAACCATATATCCTATATGAATAAATAAAGATAATGAATTGTTAGTATTCAAAGAAAGGTTTTAAGCAAGGAAAATCTATATTGAAAATGAGGGAGAATGGTAATTATGAGAGAAAGAAAATATATAAAATTTAGAACTGATATGTATGAGGATACAAAATTTAAAATAATAGATACAAAACCTAATAGAGATTTAATTCACTATGCTTGGACAAGACTTGTGGCTCTAGCTGGAAAGGTTAATCAAGAAGGAGACTTGTATATGTCAAGAAATATACCATATACAGTAGAAACTTTAGCAATAGAATTTAACAGGGAGGCTGATCAAGTAAGATCAGCTTTAGAAGTGTTTATAGAATTAGAAATGGTTGAATTAACAGAAGCCAATGTTTATAGAGTGGTAAATTTTGCAAAACATCAGAATATCAAAAAAGCAGAAAAAAATAAAGCTAAGAGCGAGGAGGTAAAGTCAGAAAATATCAGTAAAGAAAAGAGTGAAAATAAAACTGAGGTAGATGAGCTAAGCAGAGATAATATAAACAATAAAATTAAAGCAGAGGAAGGAAAATTAGTAGAAGCGGGTGAAAGTAAAGATAATAAGGATACCGCAAACTCTAACAGCTCAGGTAAGGAAAATAAAGAATTTACGGATGAATATACGATGAAAATTAATACTGATATGAATAAGGAGGCACTAAGTAATAGTTCAAGGGATAAGTCTCCTATAAATTTAGAGCTTAAAAAAAGCAAAAGGATAAATAAAAAAAGGAAAAAGGGAATCACCTGTGAAATTACGGACCAAGAACTGCAGCCTGATGATGTAATATGCTGGGTTAGTGATGGAGAAATGCCTTTAGCTGAGGGTGATGAGATAGTATCTAAATGGACATTTTAATTGAAATGCATTGAATTTAAAGATTTACAAAGATGATATATACACTGACTGTATAATTAAGAATATATATTCCTTGAACTGTAACTTAATAAGAGTTTTTTTAGCTATATCAATTAAATCTTTGTGCGCATTTATTTATGCTAGAAATCACATGCATATTTGTAATCTCAATGGTCATAATATGTAAGAGGAAATTGAAATTGGGTTTATAAAAGTTGTTAAAAAAACTTATTGATTAATTTATAAATATGTTATATAATAAATCTTGTCTCTTAGGGGTATGGCTCAACGGTAGAGTAGTGGTCTCCAAAACCATTGGTTCTGGGTTCAAATCCTAGTGCCCCTGCCACAAAGGTCGTAGTACGTTGTACTACGGCTTTTTTTAATGTCTAGGAAATCTGTCTTGGATTGCATGATAAAAAATTCATGGGGAATATAAGGATAGCTAAGTGATAATTGGACATAATAAAATTGAATATATAGATATTAAGTACCAGTATTGATAATTTTTTTATATTTATGAATTAAATATCACCGGTTGTTTCCCAAAAAGATCGTTTAGGGTTTCTGAAATCACTAGCGGATTATCTTCATTAAACTGAGTAATCGCAACCCGTAATGCTGTCAAGAGCATTGCCGCACGGATTTGTATAAAGTATTGCCAACTTCTATCATCCAGAGCGATTCTTTCTTTGATAAACTTCAGTTTTTCACCTAATATAAATGCGAGTCTGGTTTGAAACTCTCCATATAAATTTGCTTTTATTAAAGATAAGAAGAGCTCTTTTTGATCAAGCCAGATTTCAAGAAGAGATTTGACAATTATGTTTGAATCGGAATAGGGCCCCACACGCTCAATCAGGTCAGTGAATACAGATTCCATGCGGTATAGTATAACATCTGATTTATCATCAAACAAACGATAAAATGTGGCTCTGCCAATGCCGGAAACGTTAATTATATTTGTGACAGAGATATCATTATAATCCTGTGTTCGCATCAATTCTTCTAGACCTTTACAAACTATTTTTGCGGATTGTGTTTTTCGTTTATCATTTCCGATACGATACATTACAATTCCTCCTGTTCCACTTCTTCAACTTCTATTGACTCCAATTAGAGTTATGATATAGTTGTATCATAAATTCTGCTTTTTCACAAGTGTGAATTGTTATATGATAATTAATTGGTTCAAGATAAAATAGTAAGTCATTAAAAAATGCAGAATACTTAGAAAAAATTAAATTACAATTGGAAGTATCACTGCATCAAGGAGGAGAAAATATGTTATTTACAAGACCTAGTTATAGCACGGAGCAAATGGTAAAGGATAAGATTAGCATTAAGGAACTTATTGAATTTGAGCGCTTTTGCAGGGATAATGCACAGTGGGAAGAAATGCGCAAATGCTTTTCACCTGACTCTATAGTAAGAATATCATGGTTTACGGGAACTGGAGATAGTTTTGTGGATGCGTCTATCAAAATGGATTCCTACGCACCGCATAAGCTTTATAACACGATAATTGAGCTTAACAATAACAAGGCAGTGGCAGCTACAATGGCAACCATACAGATTCGTGCAAATATAGATGGCTGTATTGTGGAACTTCAATCTGATCTTAAACTGCTATATCGTCTGCAAAAGGCAAGCGGGGTATGGAGCATTGTCGCTATGGAAGGAATATATGAAAAGGATTCCTTACAGACCTGCTCTGGGGGCAATTTTTCAATATCTGCTCACGAGATCTCTGAGTACAGGACTAGTTATGCCTATCTTTCATATTTTCTTAAGAGGAATGGTTTTGAAATAAATATGGATCTTCCGGGTATTGACATACCGGAATCTGTACAGCGCATTTATAAAGAATCTGAAGATTGGCTTCATGAATAGTTGGTCTCTTATTCTGAAAGATAGCGACTATAGTGCTATGAAAGCACATGGTGAAAAAACAGAAACGATTTGTTCAGTGATTAGAAACTGTTAGTAAGATTGTTGCGTGCTTTTAGCAATCGGAGCTTGATGAGATACCGAATATCGGGTATCTTTCTTGCTGGACTTGCCAGATGAATGTGGTTTGCTTGCAATGAAGTTTATAGAACATTTCTAATCTTAAAGAATAATAAGAGATAAAGAAAGGGTTTTATTATGGGACAAAACAAAACAGGAAAGATTCTAAATATTATTGGATTCACACTGCTATTAGTGCTTTTCTTCGGCACTGTTTTAGTACTGATGATAAGTAGCAAAGAACGCTGGTTTGCTTATTTAATTCTTGCAGCATCCATCGGCTCGCTCGTGTTCCTGAGAATGACAAGATTTTGGCATGGATGGAAAGCCCTCCTCTGTTGGGTAACAGCACTTGCTATTGCCTGGATAGGCTTGTTTGCCGGACAGCCTTTGGTTGTTGATATTCAGTCATACACTGCTAAGAATTTGGATCAGCCCAGTGCATCCTATCAGCTTTTGATGAACAACTTAACAATTGTGGATACACGCACAGGTAATTTGACCTCTAATATGAGTATCCTATGCGCTGATGGAAAAATTAAAGATATCGCACCAACTGGCACAATTCAAGCGAATAATGACACGAAGGTTGTAGATGCTACCGGAAAATATGTGGTCCCTGGTTATCTGAACATGCATACACACATAATAGGAGCAGAGCATACTTCTGAAACACTGGATAGTATGCTGGCCGATGGCATAACTGGATTCAGGCAGATGAGCGGATCTTACGATCTCTTGAAGGAATGGCATTCAGGTACCTTTACTAGTTCGATAGATCAGCCGGCATTGTTAACAATGCCTGGGGATATTCTAACGCCGATTAACGCACCGACTCCTAAGGTTGCTGTAGAGCTTGTACGATTGCAAAAAGAGGAAGGAGCCGACTTTATAAAAGTGGGTGCCGTTAGGCCGGATGTGTTCAATGCAGCTCAGGTGGAGGCAAATAAAATTAATATGCCTTTTGAGGGACATGTGTTGCCTGATATGAACTTGAAGGAGGTTGCAGAAAATGGTTTCCGTAGTGTCGAACATTTCGGAATAAACAACGGGGCTTTGATATCCTGCTCAACAGACGAAACTGTCTTGAGAGGGGAGAATACAGTTATTCCCGCAATTACTGAAAATCCAATCTTTGTACAATTCATGAGGATAAAAGGTCTGAGAGATTTTTTGAATGAACAAGTTACAAATTTAGCCATAAAGACCTCTGGAGGTGCAAAAGATGAAACACAGCTGGAGCATATAATAGACACTTACAGTGATGAAAAAGCATCTGATCTTGCGAATATCTATGAAAAAGACAACACATGGCAGTGTCCGACTATGGTACGCATACGTTTAGGGCTATTTACGAACAGCAGTGAGTCTTCAGCGCAGGGACTATACAATCTTTATTTGAAACTGGTTAAGACATATGATTCCAAAGGTGTTAAGATGATGGCCGGTACGGATACTGGTGCAGGAGAAGACTGGCGCACCAGTGGATACTCTCTGCATCAGGAATTTGATGAGCTTGAGAAAGCTGGTATTTCTCCACTTCATGTTCTTCAGATGACAACCCTTAATGGAGCTGAATTCTTAGGACGCCTTGATGATATGGGCGTCGTAGATGTCGGCAAGTATGCTGATCTTGTACTGCTGGATGCAAACCCTATAGATAGTGTCCAAAATCTGCATAAGATTGATGCTGTGATACGTGCAGGCTCTTATCACGACAAGAACGTATTAAATTCTATTAAAGAGAGGCTAGGGACAGAATAAAAAATGAGAAATAGAAAAATGTATGAAAAGTACCGCTGAAGATCTAAAAGTAGTTAGGTGTCGTAGTAAATTTGAGTTTAAAAAATTTCACTTAAAAGTTCCTAAGGAAAGGCAGAATAAAAAAAGTAGAGTTTAGACAGGAATAATTAAAAAAGTATATTTAAATTTTAGGAGTAGACAAAAATGAAAAGTAATATATCACTTATATTGAACGGGAAGGATCCAAAAGTATTGGCTTCACAAAAAGCGGAGCAGAAACTATATTCTTATTATGAATTAAAAACAAAGGACTACTATATCCACTTAGTTAAGGCAGATATCAAAATGAGAGTTACAGAAATTGGAACGGGTAAACCTATTATTTTGGTTCCAGGTAATACTGGAGATGCTTTTCCATTGATACCTCTTATGGCAGAATTAAAAGGTAGAAGAATTATAGCAATCAATCGTCCGGGTGGTGGATTAAGTGATGGTATGGATTATGAAAATGTTGATTTCAGAGAATTAACAATCGAAACTATTGAGACAGTTATGAATACTTTTCAGATTGACAGTGCACCATTTGTGGGGCATTCAATAGGAGGCCATTGGTGCCAATGGTTTGCTATGGATAGACCAGAACGTGTGGAGGCGTTGGTTTTGCTAGGAGTTCCGGGAAATATAATAAATACATGCCCTCCACTAGCATTAAGGATGTTGTCTATTCACGGGATAAACTCAGTACTTTATAGATTTGCAGTGTCAGAAAAAAGAGAGAAGGCACTAAATGGCCTTAAATTTATGGGACATTCGGAAGAGACACTGAGAAAACTTCCTGAGGCGATGGCCGAATGTTATTATAATTTTCAGCAACTTCCGAATTATAAAAAATCCAGTCTGTCTATGATGGAAAGTATCAATAGGCCATGGGGATCGAATGCACGTATAAAAATAAGAGAAAACGAATTACGTAGTATTAAACATCCAGTATTGTATTTATGGGGAACAAATGATCCATTTGGAAGCATTGCGACTGGAAGGCACATTGCAGGATATGTAAAGAATTCAGTGTTTCATGAAGTGCAGAATGCTGGCCACTTGCCATGGTTAGATAAGGCACAGGAATGTGGTGCACAGATATTGGGGTTCTTAGCTAAAAATGATAAATAATAATTATTTATTATTTTTGATTAAGATTTTAAGGTTTCATCAAAATTCAAATGTTCTAAAATGTGTTCATTTGTCATAATTAAAATATCTCCTTTTTATTAGAGTATTTCATGATATATAGGTTTGTTTATAGCAAGAAAATGTTGGATAAGTAGGTTTTAAGGAGACCAACGTGATAGTGTTTTAGTACTATTTACATAATTATAAATTGCATTTTGTGATATTCTAATATAAAGAGTAATACATTGAAGTAGCTGTTATTAGTTAATTATTGGAGGAGTGAATACGAGTCGAGTTTCCTTATAAAAAAGGGAACATTAAATCAATAAATATTCCATTAAAAATTTCATTTATTAATAGAAGCGAAGCTATTAAATCAATACGCTACTTTATAATAATTTCTTCATTAAAATCAGAAATTAAATATTGTTTTGAGCATTTTTTTACAAAGTCTTCAAAGTTATCTACCTTAGTTGAAATAATTTCAGTAAATTTTAAATCATTAATATAAAACTTAGTATATTTCTCTAATGAAAACTTAGGCGCTTTAGCAATATCGACAATTTCATCTTCGATGCCTTCAAGTTGTAATTTGACTAAATCTATATCTAAGTTCTCATTAAATAAATGGACTCTATCCCAATTTTGGGTTGAAATTAAAGCAGTTTCTTTTGTATCTCTATTAAATAATAAAATAGCTAATGTTATGCAGTCTTTTGAAACCAAAGATGGATGATGGCATAAAATAGAATAATCAATATTAAGCATGAAATCACTTCCTAATAATTAGTATTTAGAATTAAACCTGCATAGTAGTCAATATGCTCCATTCTATACAATAAATATTGAATTAATGCCTTTAATTCATTTTTATTATGTTCAAATACTTCAGGGATTTTATCAACGATGCTTTCCAAAAAGTCTTTTGTTAAATTTTCTTTGAAATAATCTACTGTTTCTTTCATAACATTAAGGTCAAGATTTAAGATTGATTTGAATTTTGCATAGTGGTACCAATTATCAGCCATTATGGCAGAATCTTTAAAATCTTCATCTATAATTTTATATTCAAGTGCGTGGGTATTCCATAACGCTTCTAGATTAAAAGTATGACTATGATCTATAATGTATAGTTGTCTATTGGATTTTGAAAGTGAAATAAGAAGATTCCCCTTATTTCTATCTTTATTATAAATTAAATGATCAAATAACATTAATTTAGGTAATAACCATTCATAATTACTTGCAAGTTGCAGCATTTTGGTTGAGGTTACTACGGTAACAGGTTCTAAAAATTCTGAACAAAAGGCTAATCCAAAACAGGAATCAGAAAAGTCCTCTAGGTCTAATACTTTTTTAGATATTACTGTATTTGCATCGATAATCCCTAATTTGGCATCAGGAATTGGAAAGTTTAATTTTTTAGCTATGTAATGACAAACCAATTCATTTATTAAAGTTTTATTTCCTTCAATATTATTGAAGGTTTTTATAATATAATTTTTATTATTAACAACTCCAAGTATAGGAATAGTAGCTCCATTGCCTATTGGATATAATAATTCATCTACATGATACGTGTCCAACTTTTAATCCTCCTATACATAGTCCGATAAATCTAGTGAATAGATAAGTTTATTAATTATATCATATTTTATATAGATAAGTGGGAATTATTAAATTTAGATAGTAGCATTAATGCATTTAAGGTATTTAATAATGTTTGGCGCAATTTGCAAGTAACTTGTCGTATTGTGCTAGTTACATGGGCATATTTAATAGGTATAATGTAATAAATGTTTAACTAGCAAGGTAAATGTAATTATAGCTAAATTAGTGAATATGTAAATATTTAAAGGAGGGTATTATGTATGACATCTCATGCACGAATTAAAATTACGGCAGGATTTTGGGAAAGTTTATATCAATTAGGAATTGATGCTAAGCATGTAGTTAGAAAAGCACGGCTACCGCTTACAATTATTACAGCTCCTTTTGTAACAACCACTCAATATTTTGCAATCTGGAAAGCTTATTCAGATATTATTGATGATACTGCTGAGGGTATTATTAAGCTTGCGACTGCATTTGATGTAGCCCATTATCCACCGACTGTTCTAGCAACTTATCACGCTCGCGATTATCGTGATGCGTTAAAGCGAATGGCTAGATATAAGCAACTGTGCCCTCCTGAAGGTTTGCACATTACCGAGAAAGGTGATGTGCACAATAGAATTGGAATGGTTGTATGTTGAACAGCCTGGTCCACCGATTTTGGTTGGTATTACACTGGCATTTCTTTTGGAGTTAGGTCGCAGGGGCACAGCTCAACCTTTAATAGCTAAGTTAGTAGAATTTTCTGATTCTATGGGTAATGTAGAGGTGCTTGAAGCTTACTTTGGCTGCCACGTTAAGATTGGTGCAAATTGTAATCGCTTGACGTTACATCGAGGAGATTTGGACCGCCCATTTGTTTCATACAATGCAGAGTTGTTAGAGATTTTGACTCCAGTACTCGAACAATCGTTGGATGAGCGACAACGCAGTTATTCAATTACTGAAATGGTCAAGTGGATTGTAAAGCGTAGCCTAACCGGAGGGTGTCCAGATATTCAGACTGTCGCGAGTGAACTAGGAATGAGTAATCGCACATTGCAGCGCCGTCTTATTGATGAAGGTACGAGCTTTAAGAATGTATTGACACAAGTAAGGCATGAGCAGGCAATAGAGTACTTGACAGACTTATCTCTCGACATTAAAGAAGTAGCCTTCATGATTGGATATGAAGACAAAAATTCATTCTATCGCGCTTTTCGACTTTGGGAAGGTAATACTCCGTCAAATTGGCGTGCTGAACATTTAGGCAAAAATTAGATAAATTGACTTTGTTTTAAAAGTAAAATGTTTAACAATATATTATAAAAAAGTTAATATAATAAAAAAGTTAATATAATAAAAATTACAAAAGAATAAGAATGTTTATTTAAATTAACTTTTTAAAATCTTAATAAGTAATTTAAAAGGAGAAATGTACCATGGATATGGAATTAAACAATAAAACAGCTTTAGTTACGGGATCAACAAAAGGTATAGGTAAAGCAATTGCTATGGAACTTGCTAAGGAAGGTGTTAATGTACTAATTAATGCACGAAATTATGAAGAAGTAGAACAGATTGTAAATGAAATTAAATCAAAATTTCCATCTACTTCTCCTCAAAATGCTACAGCAGATATTGTGAATATTAAACAAAGAGAAGCTTTATTTGAGAAATATCCTAACATTGATATTTTAGTTAATAATATGGGTATCTATGAAGTTATGGAATACAATGATGTTGAAGATGAAATCTGGGAAAAATACTTCAAAACTAATGTTCTTGCTGCAAATGGATTATGTAAATTTTATTTACCTAAAATGTTAGAAAATAATTATGGTCGCATTATTTTTATTGCAAGTGAAGAAGCAATTATGCCTTCTGGACAAATGCCACAATATTGCATGACAAAATCAATGTTATTATCATTATCAAAAAGTTTATCTAAATTAACAACAGGAAAAGAAGTTACAGTTAATACAATTATGCCAGGGCCAACACTTTCTGAAAATGTATATGAAATAGTTGATGGTGTATATTCTGACAAAAATATGACATTTGAAGAAAAGGAGAAAAAATTTATGGCTGCAAATTTACCTCAATCTGAAATACAGCGTTTTATTAGACCAAGTGAAATAGGTAGATTAACTACATTTGTGTGCAGCCCTTATGCAGGGTCATTTAAAGGTTCTCCAATTCGTATGGATGGAGGAATGGTACCGACTATTTATTAAATATGTCTTATTATTTATACATAAACGATTATAGGTACTTATTCTTCAGAATGTTACCATAAGAGAATATATATTCTAAAACATATTAAAATATATATTCTAAAGAATATGCGCCTAAAATGAGGACTGAGAGTGATTTTTTATAAAAGTATTAATATTTAATGCTTTTTACAGCACTAGTCATATATCCATAAGAGTAGCAGATAAATTATTGAGGTGTGGATATACATTAAGCGCTTGATATTGATTTACATATTGGAGTAGATTAATTGAAAGCGCTTAATGCTGATATTAACATAAAAAAATAATTGGGAAAAATATCAGAATGATTTCAAATATTTCATCCAGTCTCCACGGTTTCCAATTTTATTCCCAATAGCATAATAATTGAATGGGGCATAAATAGCAGGATCTAATTTGTTTAGATCGACCTTACTGAAATCAATATTTTCTAGGGCCTCATCTATTTGTATATTTTCTATTTCTGAAATGAATAAATGACTTCCATTTAACTCAATTACTTTTCTAACATTGCATTCGTATATCCATCTGCTTTGTTCAAGCATAGGTATATTTTGATCTTCATTCCATGTGTAATCATATTTGACTTTATCTTTTTTTCCACTAGTACCTGTAGTTGATCCCAAATAATCTGCAAGCCAAATCATATCCTGGCTGACTAAGTTGGCAGGAAATTTATTTTCTCTTAGGAGATTTATTCTCGTCTGTTTATTTCCTCCAATGGTCATAACAATATGCGGAGTATTGTCAACAGTTACCTCTAGCCATGTGATAGTACCGAAGTTCGGTGAACCATCAGCATTTTTGGTACCAATAATATATATAGGTTGTGGAAAGAATATTAAACTTGGTTCAATACTAATTTTCTTCAATGTATAATACCTCCAAAATTTATTTTTGATATATTGTCATTATCATCATATTATCATGTCAAACTTGAAAACAGTATGTCATATTAAAGTTAGATTTATTTATTTTCCTTATAAAAATGAACCCAGCAGAGAGTATAGATATTTCTGCTGGGTTCACTTTTATCAATTAAGCTTTGATACTGTTACATGTTTATTCTTTAGTATTACAATTTTTGTTATACATTTGCAGCTTTCTTTTTAAAGACGCACGTACCAACATACCTACTTAATTAGTATTGAATATAACATATGCGAAAATAGCATCTATAACATGACGGTATGTTGTCATGTTATAGATGCTATACTTCTTTTATAATCAAAATATGAGGAGTGAAATTTATGAATAAACAAGCGTTGCCTAAAATTATTGAAAGTTATATTGATGCTTCAAATAAACATGATGTGGAGGCGTATGTAAATACTTTTTCAGATAGTTGTGAGATTCAAGAGAAATCCATAGGGAGCAATCTTATTGGAAAAAATGAAGTGAGAAATTATTTCAGTACATATTTTGTAGGTTATGAAACCTATACGGAAATTATAGAGTACTATGTGAAAGAAAATTTTGTAGATATGCGAGTATTATTTAAAGGTAACTTCCCAGAAAATGAAATTACCGGATTATATCAGTTTTTTATTGAGGAAGGCAAAATTGTAAAATTAGTAGCAGATTTGGAATAAGAGTTAAATGGTTATTTATCCTATTAATTTTAGTAAGGCATATGATGGAAAATAGGCAGGCAAATCTACTTGTTATTTTGGATCATACCTAAATATATTAGATATAAAAAGAGAGATAAAGCAAATTTATCCCTCTTTTCATATTGGTGTATATTTTGGATGTATTGTAAATAATGAAAATTTTTATTTTGTATATTCCTTGTATTTAACTAATTTTACCTTTTGATTCTTAAAAATACAGATTATCTGTTAAAATTATTGCCATGTAACTTGAAGAGGATCTCTGTCTACCAATCGCTTGTATGTATACTTTGGATAGCCTACGAACATTGCACCGGTTACTTGCTTGTCTTTAGGAAGATTTAGTAATTTTAAAAGTGGTTCATGATTAGATGCGGCGCAGCCATCAACTAAACCTGAGAAACAACCCCCAAGGCCTAATGTTGTAGCAAATAATTGTGTATAAATTAATGACATATAAGAATTTTCACGTCCTGTAGCAAAATCTTTATCAGCCATTGCTATAATTAAACAAGGGGCAGAACGTAGAACAACATCCTCATGGGTATTATGATATATATCAATAGTCATTTCTATGTTATCAAAATATTTTGTGCCAGATAGTTCAGGGGTTTTTATTAATACTTTTTCTGTCCAGTCAATGACAACTTCTGAGATTTGATGCAATAAATTTGGATCGTCTACAACATGATACGATATTCCTTGTGTATTACAACCTGATGGAGCCATTCGTGCAACGTCAAGAAGTTTTTTTACTTCATCTCTTGGAATAGTTTTTTCTTTATAGCTGCGGACAGAACGACGCGAACGTATGAATTCGGCTGCTGTATCTTCATCAAATTTTTGGGTACTTTTCGCTACTTGATTAGCCAGTGGAGTTTTTACATTATCGAGTGCTTCCATAGGACAAACAGCTACACATTGACCACAGCTCATGCAAAGATTTTCATCTCGTATTGCCTGAGGCCCATTTTCTCCCATACCAATAATACCTATGCAGACTGAAGCGCAGGCACCACACTTTACACATTTCTCTTGATTAACTTTAATAAAATCTAAGTTCATTTTATTATCTCTCCTTTATATATCTAGTGTACTTGCTTGTACACTGCTTGATTTTCTTCATTATATAAAGAGCAATAGAACAGCAGTGTGTCATATTTGAATTAAAAGTTATAAAAATTTAATGTATTTTTTAATTCATCTGTAATAGCCTTTCGTATATGCTCTGGTTCCAATACTCTTACAGAGCTTCCAAAAGATAAAATATAACTAGTTAGCCATTCATTATCAGGAAGTATTACGTCAAGGGTAAAGCTACCGTCATCATTTGGAAAGATGAATGAATCATCAAAATAATCATATATCCTATTTAAAACATGAGATTTAACATAAAGCTTCAAGTTAATAAAAGACTGAGAAGCAGTGTCCCATTTTTTCAATGAAGGTTCTGCTATCAATTTTTTATCAAAGGTCTCTTTCAAAATATTTAAGTTTTTCAATCTTGATATTCTAAATATTCTTTGCTCTTTACGCTGACGGCAAAAAGCTAGCAAGTACCAGGTGTCATTCTTAAAAATAAGTTTATTAGGCTCCGCCAAACGCTTACTTTTATTCCCCTGGGCATTTATATAGTCAAACTCAATGACATTTTGTTGCAGAATAGCTAGTTTTATATGATTAAACTTGTTTTTCTCATCAGGACAGCTTTTCCAATGGGAAAAATCAACTTCAATGAAATTGTAGTCGGAAGAATTATTGAATATTGCCCCCATCTTTTCAAGGATGCTGTCTAATTCATGATATTGAGTTGCTTGCATTGCTTTGAGTGATAACATTAAGTTTTTGCTTTCTAAATCAGAAATAAGCGCTTTGCTTAATGTATAATTTTCCATAAGATGTATTCCGCCTCCATTACCTTTGCTCATGTATACAGGTACACCAACGGAAGAAAGAACATCAACATCTCTATAAATAGTTCGTGTTGATACTTTGAAGTTTTCAGCTAATTCTTTAGCGGTTATGGATTTTTTTCCGAGAAGTATATATATAATTTGAAACAATCTGTTGATTTGCATAATATCACCTACCTTTTATAGAGTATAAACCATGTAATATGACATAATAGCGTCATATTATATGGCTTATTAAAATTATTGTTCATTAATATATTTATCTATGAACAAGATTTGATAAATTGCTGGGTTTCTTATGATACTAGTAAAGCAAGATGCTATTGGATGTAATGACTGCATGAGTCCAAGCCAATGGGGAAGATGTGTACTTAACAAATAGTATAAATTTCTAAGTATTTATGGATAATAAAAATATAATGCTCTTGTTCTCAGTTAGCAAAGACATTATATTTTTATAAATTTTTTGGTTTTAAATAAATGAAAAATATTAATAGTTTACTTTTAATATGACAAACTGTTGTCAAATTCAGAATGCTAGAATGAAGATGTATTAAACACAAATTTTTGTAGGAAGAAGATGAATAAAATGAAGGATATGAATTTTAGTGATGTGGTTGAAAGCTCTATTAAAATAAGAAAACTCTATCAAAAATTAGAAAAACAGTACCATGGAAAGGAATGGACGGTAGAAGAAGATGCATTAGCTTTTTTAACAGATGCTGGTTTGGTCGGGCGTTTGACTATGTCTCAGCAAGAGCGTTGGCCCAAAGGGAGAGATACAACTTCTGAACTTGAACATAAGCTTGCTGAATGTATATGGTGGCTAGTTGTTTTAGCTGATCGTATGAATATTGATATAAGTGAAGCACTTCAGATATTTTTGTCCAAGACAGAAAATCAGCTTCAATAAGTAATTAAAGGAATACATTATCTAAATTAAATAATGTGTTTTTTGTGTAAAAAATTATTTGAAATTTTTATAAGGAGGGTTGATCAGTCAGATTTATTGAAAAATAGCTTTAGTAGTACGTTGTACTACGTTTTTTTGATTTTACTTCAGATATCCATTTTTATTGTCTTAAAAATCATATTTAATGCAACATTAGAAAGAGTAGCGAATATAATAAATATGGATTAGAAATGATTAATATATGAAGTTTAGTGTTTACTTTAGAGATAATATGCAAAGGTATGCTAGACTACGTATTATAAATAATAGATCAAAGACAGTAAAAAATGTATATGGGGGTAATTTTCATGATAAAAGATAAATTCGATAAAAATAAGGATAGAGACAGTGTAGGTATTGACTTTGTTTTTGATAATAATGGAGACTATATTTATACAGATAGTGAATATGGTTTTGGCAAAAAAGTAAATATTCGCGGAAAGATTACAACTCCAGAAGATGGAATTTACTCTGCAGAGATTATATCTTCAGATGGCGGCGGCGGTAAATGGGATAATGTTAAAGCCAATGAAGAAGTAACTTGTGTTATAAATACAAGTATTCTCCATAAGACAACTGTTACAGTTAAAATACATTCAAACAAGTCTAACTGTAATGGACATACTGTCATAGATTATTTTTTAGGATAATTAATAAATATAAAATAATGTAGCACGGATACTTACTATATTGTAGTAACTATCCGTGCTATTATAATTTAATGATTAAGCATATATAATATATTTGCAATAAAGTGTTGATATATAGGTACACAATTATGTAATATTATAATAAATAAGACATAAGCTAAGGTATGCGTTAAAAATAAACATATAAAATATAATAACTTATGCGAAAGGTGGAATAATTGTGTCAAAACTTTTTTCAAAATTTAAGCTTAAGGATTTAGAATTAAAAAATAGAATTGCAATGGCACCTATGTGTATGTATACTGCTAAAGATGATGGTTTAGCTACAGAGTGGCATAAGATACATTATGCTACAAGGGCAATTGGTGGAGTCGGCCTTATAATACAAGAAGCTACTGGAGTTGAGAGCAGAGGGAGAATAACTGATAAAGATTTGGGAATATGGGATGATTCTCAAATTAAAAACTTAAAAGAAATAGTTAATACTTGTAAAAATTATGGAGCTGTCATGGGAATACAGTTAGGACATGCAGGAAGAAAATGCGAAATTAAAAGCTTAGAAACAATAGCGCCAAGTGCAATAGCATTTAATAATGAGTATAAGATTCCAAAAGAAATGACTAAAGATGATATCAAGGTAGTAATAGAAGCCTTTAAAATAGCTGCAAAAAGATGCCTGGAAATAGGATATGATATTATAGAGATTCACGGTGCTCATGGGTATTTAATTAATCAATTCTTATCACCGCTTTCAAACAAGAGAAGTGATGAATATGGTGGAAATACAGAAAATAGAGCAAGATTTTTAAAAGAAATTATAAAGGCAGTTAGGGAAGTATGGCCTAAGGAAAAGGCTATAATACTCAGAGTAAGTGCAGAGGATTATGTTGAAGAAGGAAATCATCCAGAGGAATTAGCACAAATAATTAACTTGGTTAAGGATGAAGGTATAGATATAATAAATGTTAGTTCAGGGGCAGTTGTTCCAGCAAGAATAAAGGCATATCCTGGATATCAAATAAAATTTGCTGAGATAATAAAAGAAAAGACAGGACTTCCTGTAATTGCTGGAGGCCTTATAACAACAGCAGATATGGCAGAGGAAATATTACAAAATAATAGAGCGGATATGATATTTTTAGGAAGAGTGCTATTAAGAAATCCATATTGGCCACTAAATGCAGATTATGAATTGGATAATGAAACAATCTGGCCTAAGCAATATGAAAGAGGAAAAATATGATTTTGAATTGTTGACTATTTTTTTAAGCTAATAGATAATGGTAAATATATAAAGAGGCTGTAAATATGTACTAAGTATTGGGGGAGACGTTGCATGATCGGACAAAAAATCAGAGAAAGAAGACAACAACTTGGATTAAGTCTTAAAGAGTTAGCAGAAAAGACAGATTTAACATCAGGTTTTTTAAGTCAAATAGAAAGAGATTTATCAGAGCCTTCGATTTCATCACTGCGTAAGATTTCTGAAGTTTTAGGTGTAGCTGTATTTTATTTTTTAGTAGATGACAAAGGTAAAAATCCTGTAGTAAAGAGAAATGAACGAAAGAAAATAAGATTCTCGGAATCTCATATGACTTACGAGTTATTATCTCCAGATATGGATAGACAGATGGAGATGTTTATGGCTAAATTAGAATCAGGAGCTATGACTTGTAGTGAACCGCTGACTCATCCAGGTGAAGAAGTAACTTATGTTCTTAAGGGAAAGATGTGGATAAAGATAGGTGAAGACGAATATACACTTGAGCAGGGTGATACAATATACTATTTTGGAACAACTCCTCATCAGATAATAAATACTGGAGATGAAGAAATGATATTTATTTCAACTATAACTCCTCCTCAATTTTAAAAATAGATAACAATTAAGAGTTCATTGACAATATTATTTGTTAGTGATATTATACTTATATTAAATAAGTTTAGTCATACTAAATTTATAAGTGGCAACGAGGTCATCGCTATTTTATTAGTGATGACCTTTTTTGCATAAAGGAAATTATAAAATTTTCTAGAGATTTAAGGTCTATGAAAGAAAATAGTCAGGCTGATTGACCTGCTATTTTTTAGATGATGCCTAATGTCATGTTGATTAAATATAAGTAAAAAAGAATGAATAAATTAATAGTGAGAAATGTACAATTGACAGTGTAGAGAAAAAAGCTTACAGCTTTTCTTAAAGTGTATTCTTAGAAATTCAATGAGGAATTTTAGAGGTATATGAGAGAAAATAATAAGTTTAAATATGCTGAGGGAATTTTGGATAATGTATTATCTTAAATTGTACATTGAAAACTGTAAGTTTAAGTGCAAGTATTTATGTATTAAAAGTAGAGGAGAAAGTCAGAATGGGTGAAGAATTTAAGAATGTTAGTCAGGAGAGAAGAAAAGGAAAGAAGACATCGTTGGAATTTTTAAACATTGATGCAGCTAGAAAGGCACAGAAATTTCATAAGAGTTTTAATAATTATAGTATAACGCCTCTAACACAGCTTAAAAATTTGGCAGATACGATAGGAGTAAACAATATATATGTAAAGGACGAATCATATAGATTTGGGTTAAATGCTTTTAAGGTATTAGGTGGAAGTTATGCAATAGGAAATTATATTGCAGAAAAATTAGGACAAGATATAGATGAACTTCCATATGAAAAAATGATTTCTAATGAGGTGAAAAGCAAACTTGGAGATATAACTTTTATTACTGCGACAGACGGAAATCATGGTAGAGGTGTGGCATGGACGGCAAATCGATTAAAACAAAAATCTGTTGTTTATATGCCGAAGGGAAGTTCTTTAGAGAGACTAAATAACATAAAGTCAGAAGGTGCAGAAGCCTCAATAACTGACATGAATTATGATGAAGCAGTAAGATTTTCAAATGAATTAGCAGAGAAAAATGGCTGGGTAATGGTTCAAGATACGGCGTGGGAAGGATATGAGAAGATTCCAACTTGGATAATGCAGGGATATACCACAATGGCATACGAAGTATATATGCAGCTACAGGAAATGAAAGCAGAAATGCCAACACATATTTTTCTTCAGGCAGGTGTTGGAGCTTTTGCAGGTGCTGTTCAAGGATTCTTTGCTAGTGTTTATGGAGAAAACAGGCCAATAACGACAATAGTAGAACCTAATAAAGCTGATTGCATTTATAAGACAGCAGAGAAAAATGATGGAGAGCTTCATTTTGTAACAGGTGATATGGATACAATAATGGCAGGGCTTGCCTGTGGGGAACCTTGCAGCATAGGATATAAAGTTCTTAGGGATTATAGTGATAATTTTGTATCATGTCCAGATTTTATTACTGCAAAAGGGATGAGAACAATGGGAAATCCAGTTGGAAATGATAAAAAAGTAATTTCAGGTGAAAGCGGAGCAGTGACCTTAGGACTTGTAGCTGAAATTATGGAAAATTCAGATTTACAGTGGTTAAAAGATAAATTGAAACTTGATAAAAATTCAAGAATCCTCTGCTTCAGCACTGAAGGAAATACAGATAAAGAAAGTTATAAAGACATAGTCTGGAATGGAAAGTACCCAAGTTATAGATAAATAACATTGAGTTTAGAGTTATGTGGTGGGCAACCGAAATTTCATACATTTTTGTTCCAGAGGACTTATGAAATTTTCGCTGGAAGGGTTCTAAATTGGAGCATGCACCCATTTCAGCATGTTCCTAAAACAAGTTTAGGACAAGCCGTAAATGGAACAAGCTCCAATTAAGAACCTTCAGCAGCTCAATTTCAAATGCCTCTTTTACAAAAATGTATGAAATTTCTAGTGCAATACACAAAAAAATAAAAAGTAAAGTTATATATTAGCTGATTAAAAGGGGGCGGGAGAGTATGAGAGACTTGGAGAAGAATGTAAAAATATTAAAAGGAAATATTATATATACTGAAAATAGTGATTCGTTTAATGTAGTTGAAAAGGGATTTATTATAGTTAAGGATGGCATTGTCGATGGTACTTATGAAAAATTGCCTGAGGAATTTAAAGATGTGCAAGTTGAAGATTACGGAGATAAATTAATAATCCCTGGATTTATAGACTTGCATACCCATGCTTCTCAATTTGCTATAAAAGGAATTGGATACGATAAGGAGCTTTTGCCTTGGCTTGAAACCTATACTTTCCCAGAAGAAGCAAAATTCATAGATAAGGTTTATGCTGAAAAGGTATATAAAGAATTTGTTGATGAATTATATGAAGAAGGTACTACAAGAGCAGTTATTTTTGCAACTATTCATTCTGAGGCTACAGAGATTTTGATGAAGCTTCTTGAAGAAAAAGGAATAGAAGCCTATGTTGGAAAAGTGAATATGGATAGAAATTGTCCAGATACATTAAAGGAAAAGAGTGATGAATCTGTTGAAACTACTATAAAGTGGATAGAGAATTCCAGCAAGAAGTATAAGTATGTAAAACCAATAATTACTCCTAGATTTGTTCCAAGCTGTACAAGCCATTTAATGAAAGAATTAGGAAGTATAGCAGTAAGTAAATCTATGCCGGTACAATCACATTTATCTGAAAATTTATCAGAGATTGAGTGGGTAAAAGAATTGCATCCTGAATGCAAAAATTATGGTGAGGTTTATGATAAGTTTAATCTCTTTGGGCAGACCAAAACAATAATGGCTCACTGTGTATATTTAACAGAGGATGAGATAAATATAATTGAGGATAATAATGTAACTATAGCACATTGTCCAACTTCCAATGTAAATATATCTAGTGGAATAGCACCTATAAATACATTGCTTAGAAAGAAAAAAGTGAAAATTGGACTCGGTTCAGATATAGCTGGAGGAGAAAGCTTAAGCCTGCTTTCTGTAATGAAATCAGCAGTTAGTTTGTCAAAAATGAGAGCCATATGCTTTAAGGAAGAAGAAAAAGCGTTAACACTTCCAGAAGTTTTTTACTTAGCAACGAAAGGCGGAGGAAGCTTTTTTGGGAAGGTTGGAAGCTTTGAAAAGAGTTATGAATTTGATGCATTAATAATAGATGATGATAACTTATGGAAAGTTAATAAAGGAAATATAGAAGAAAGATTAGAAAAGTTAGTTTATTTAGGTAATAAGGGAAACATAATTAAAAGGTATGTATGTGGAAGAGAAATATAGGAAAGAGGTAGTTTTATATGGATAAGGAGAAAAAAGAAAAATTAATAAAGCTTTGTCAAGATGTCATAAAGATACAAAGTTACTCTGGAAGCGAAGGAAATGTGGTTAAATGCATCGAAGAAAACATGAAAAATGCAGGTTTTGATGAAGTTATTGTAGATAAATATGGAAGCATAGTTGGAAAAATAAAAGGAAATAGACCAGGTAATAAAGTACTTTTCGATGCTCATATAGATACAGTTCCAGTGGGAAATCTAGAAGAATGGAAGCATGATCCATTTGGGGCAGAGATATGTGATGACAAGATTTATGGAAGAGGTACTTCAGACATGAAGGGTTCTTTAGCAGCAATGATAACTGCAGCAGAATATTTTACGAAGGACACTAATAGAGACTTTCCAGGGGAAATATATATTTCAGGAGTTGTTCATGAAGAGTGCTTTGAAGGCGTTGCAGCAAGGAATATAAGTGAGCTTGTTAAACCTGACTATGTAATTATAGGTGAAGCTTCTGAGTTAAATTTAAAAATAGGACAACGTGGTCGTGCTGAAATTGTAGTAGAGACCTTTGGAGTTCCAGCTCATTCTGCTAATCCGGAAAAGGGAATTAATGCAGTTTATAGCATGGCGAAGGTGATAAATAAGCTTCAGGAAATCAAATATGAAGAAGATGAATTTTTAGGAAAAGGAATTTTAGAGCTTACTGATATCAAATCTTCACCTTATCCAGGAGCATCAGTTGTTCCAAGCTATTGTAAGGTGACTTATGATAGAAGATTATTAGTTGGAGAGACTAAAGAGGGTGTTTTAGAACCTATTGTAAAACTGCTTGAAGAGCTAAAAAAGGAATTTCCTAATATAGATTACAAAGTTTCTTATGCTAAAGGAACTGAAAAATGTCATACAGGAGAATTTATTGAAGGAGAAAGATTTTTCCCAGCCTGGTGCTATAAAGAGGAGGAAACTTTTGTACAAAAAACTTTTGAAGGTTTAAAAAATATAGGATTAGATCCTAAGATAACTAACTATTCCTTCTGTACTAATGGAAGCCACTACGCAGGAGAAGCTAATATAAAGACTATAGGTTTTGGTCCATCAAAAGAAAATATAGCCCATACTATAGATGAATATATTGAAATAGAGCAGCTTGCAGGTGCATGTGATGGCTATTACAAAATAATGGAGACATTATTAGGATTAGAGGCATAAGCCTTAGGAGAATGATTTCATGACATTTTGTGCTTCGAGAAAGGAAGGGTTATAAAAATGCAGTGGATGATAAGTAATGGAACTATAGTTGATGGAAGTAAAAAGCAGGCGTATGTTGGAGATATTATAATAGAAGATTCTGTAATTAAAGAAATCGGAGAATTAAGTAATAAAAAAGAAGAAATGGAGTATGTACTGGATGCTAAAGGAAAGGTTGTAGCACCAGGCTTTATTGATACTCACAGTCATTCCGACCTGAAGATACTAAGTGACAGAGACATTAGACCTAAAATATATCAGGGAATAACCACTGAGGTTTTAGGGCAGGATGGTATATCCATGGCACCTTTACCTAAGAAATATATTAAGGACTGGAGAAAAAATTTGAGCGGACTTGAAGGGGACAGCGATGATATTTCATGGAATTATGAAACTGTTACGGATTATTTTCATGAAATTGAAACTAAAGGTCTCACATCTAATATATGTTATCTTGTTCCTCATGGTAATATCAGAATGGAAGCAATGGGGCTTTCAGCTGATAAAGCAGGTAAAGAAGAGCTTGAAAACATGAAGAGGATTTTAAGAAGAGAGCTTGAAGCAGGGGCAGCAGGATTATCTTCAGGTCTCATATATATTCCATGTGCTTATGGTGATACAGAAGAATTAATTGAACTTTGCAAGGTGGTTGCAGAATATAATAAGATTTTCGTGGTGCATCAGAGAAGTGAAGCAAATGAAATCATAGAGTCTATGAAAGAGATAATCAGAATAGGCAGAGAAAGTAAGGTGAAAATACACTTTTCTCATTTTAAGATATGCGGAAAGAATAATTGGGATAAAGCAGAGGAAATAATTTCACTTATGGAGGAAGCAGAGAAAGACGGCGTTAGGATATCATTTGATCAATATCCTTATGAAGCTGGAAGTACTATGTTAAGTGTCATAATTCCACCGTGGGTTCACAGCGGTGGAACTAACAAAATGCTTGAGAGAATCAAATCAGAAGAGTTGAGAGCTAAGATAATACCAGAAATCTATGAGACTAACTGTAATTGGGATAATTTCGTTGAATTTGCAGGTATTGATGGAATATATATTACTTCAGTAAAAACTGATAAAAACAAAAATGTGATAGGTAAGAACTTAAAAGAACTAGGTGAAATGAGAGGAAAAGATCCAGTAGAAGCAACTTTAGATTTATTAATTGAGGAAGAAAATGCTGTAGGTATGATTGATTATTATGGTTCTGAGGAACTTGTAATTAAATTCATGAAAAGAAAAGAACAAAATTTTTGTACAGATGGATTGCTTGGAGGGAAGCCGCACCCAAGAGTATATGGTGCTTTTCCAAGAGGTCTTGGAAGATATGTAAGAGAACTTAAAGCCCTATCATTAGAAGAAGCAGTGTATAAAATGACCTATAAAGCTGCAGAGACAATGGGAATAAAAGATAGAGGATATATTTCACCAGGCTTTAAAGCAGATATAGTCATTTTTAATAAAGATGAGATAATAGATAAGGGAACGTTCATAGAACCAGAACAATATCCAGAAGGTATATCTCATGTGATTGTGAATGGAAATATTGTTATAAAAAATGGTGAATACTCACAAGGAAATTATGGAACACTTATAAAGCAAATAAATGAAAACTAGTAAATTGGTACAAAACATGAGGAAAGAAGAATTTATATGGGTGTAGATGGAGTTATACTTGCGGCTGGATATTCAAGTAGGGCTAATGCCTTTAAAATGGAACTGGAAATTAATAAAAAGGCGATATTACAAAGGTGCATAGAGTCTTTATATGATGAATGCGATAAAATAATAGTAGTCAGCGGCTACAAAAACGAAAAGATAAACAAGTTAGTTGAAGGCTATGCTAAGGTAAAAGTAGTATATAATGAAGAATTTCATAAAGGAATGTTCAGCTCTGTAAAAAAGGGAATACGAAGTGTTACTCAGGATAGATTTTTGCTTACTCCTGGAGATTATCCGTTAATAAGTAAAGAGGTAGTTAAAAAAATAGTAAAAGAGAAAAATGACATAGTTATTCCGAGTTATAATAACAAAGGCGGACATCCAATTTTGTTAAGCAGCTCGCTTATAAATGATATATTAGCTGAAGATGAAGGTTCTAATTTAAAAATATATTTAAGTAAAAAGAAATGCTCATATTTAAATATAGATGACATAGGAATTTTAATGGATGTTGACACTGATAAGGATTATGAATCTGTAAAAGAAACTCTAATAAAAAAACCATATTGAAAAGATTTTTTGATATTATTGACTTTTGTGTTAAAAAAGATATATAATTTTTAATAAAAGTAAAAAAGTTAATTTAGATTAAACGGACAAAGAGGTCTTATTTCTGAAATTGGAAATGAGGCCTCTTTTTGCATATACATAGGTATTTGAAATTTCAAGTTACACCATATTCGAAACTTTGCTGCTTAAAGTCAGTTGAAAATATAGATTAAAAGTAATAAGTTATATTACCAAATATTAAAATTAAATATAGGAAGGAGGAGATATTATTGTTTGATTTAGGAATATTAAATGGACGATTATATTTAAATGGAAGTTTTACTCAAAGTAATCTCTATATAAAAAATGGAGTGATAGATACTATAACAAAATCTGATTTGGAAAGCACAGAAAAATATGATGCAAAAGGGAAAATGGTATTGCCAGGTTTTATAGATGCACATGTACATTTTAATTTAGAAGCTAAAGCCAATGTATCGGAAGATGATTTCTTTAGTGGATCTAAGAAAGCTGCAATGGGAGGAATAACAACATTTATAGATTTTTTAGATCCAATTAAAGATGTTAGTCAATTGGATGAAGCTTTTAATAACAGATATGAACTTGCTAAAAAGAGTGTAATAGATTATGGATTTCATGTGACTCTTGGAAATCCAGAAGGAGAGGTCAGAGATCTTTTAAATAAAAGCTGCCTGCTTGGAATGCCAACTGTAAAACTATTTACAACCTATGCTTCAACTAATAGGCAGACAAAAGATTATTATATTGATGAGCTGCTTAAATATTCTAAACAAGCTAAAGTGAGAATATTAGTTCATGCGGAAAACAATGACATGATAAAAGAGAAAAATGTTTTAGTAAAAGATCATGAAAGTTCAAGGCCTGCAATTTCAGAAATTACTGAAGTCTTAAAACTTGCTGAAATGGCACGATATAGGGATGGCCTTCTATATATAGTTCATACTAATTGTGGGACAACACTTGAAAGAATAAAAGAAATCTATTCTAAGCAATTACATTCATCAATAATATTAGAAAGTGCACCTCATTACTTTAAATTTAATTCCTTACTATATGAAAAAGAAGATGGATATTTATATACTATGACTCCTCCACTAAGAAGTGAAGAAGAGAGAGTAAAGCTGATTAATAACATAGATGCAATTGATGTAATAGGTACGGACCATTGTCCATATCCAAAAAGGTTAAAAAATAAGAAATATACAAGTGAAATTCCTATGGGCATTGATGGAGTGAAGTATTCGTTCTTAAATATGTTTACTCTTTTTGGAGAAGATATAATCCCTAAGTTTACAGCAGCGCCTTCAAAAATACATGGCTTATATCCTAAAAAGGGAGTATTAATGCCAGGCAGTGATGGAGATATAGTAATCTTTGATCCAAATAAAATAACAAAAGTAGTAGATGATAACTCTGTATATAATGGTGAAGTTTTAAAGGGTGAAATAACTGCAACGATTTCTAAAGGAAAATTCATAGTTAAAGAAGGAAAATTTTTAGGAGGAAAAGGTCAATATCTAGCAAGGAGGTTAGAAATATGATTAAGGCGTTAATAAATGCTAGGATATTCAATTATGATTCTTTAAAAGAAAATTCATATGTGCTGTTTAATAAAAAGATAATAGAAATTGGTTCCATGGAAAATTTTAAAGGAGCAGATGAAGTTTTTGATTGTAATAATCAGATTGTAATGCCTGGACTTGTGAATTGTCACAGCCATATATATTCAACTTTTGCTAGAGGCTGGATTACAGAGTTTAATCCTAAAAGTTTTGTAGAACTCTTAGAGCAGATGTGGTGGAAGCTAGATGGAGTTCTTGAAGAAAAAGATATTTATTATAGCGGAATTGTAAGTGGAATGGAATTTATAAAAAATGGTGTTACAACTGTAGTTGATCATCATGCCAGTGGAAAAATCAGAGGAAGTTTAAATTTATTAAAAAGAGCTTTATGTGATTATCTAGGAATAAGAGGAGTATTCTGTTTTGAGAGCAGTGAAAGATTTCCTATAGATGAATGCATTGAGGAAAATTTAGAGTTTGGCAAAAATAGTACAAACATGGAAAGAGGATTGTTTGGAATGCATGCCTGTTTAACCTTAAGTAATGAAGCTTTAAAGAAGATAGCAAAAGAAAGTGAAGGAATGCCAATTCATATACATGTTGCAGAAAGTGATGAAGATAATATAGACAGCATCAAAAAGTATAATAAGACTCCAATTGAAAGATTAGAAGAATATGGACTGCTTAGAGAAAATTCAATTTTATCTCATTGTATATATTTGACGGAGAAAGATATGGATATTCTAGCAAAGCACAAAATCTATGTGGCTTTAAACCCGACTTCTAACCTTAATAATGCAGTAGGACTTGCAGATGTATTAGAGCTTGAAAAGAGAAATATAAAATGCATTTTAGGTAATGATGGATTAGGATTCAATTTAACTAGAGAAATGCTAAATCTATTGTTTGGTATGCATTTAAAATATAAAAGTCCCACAGCATACTCACTGAATAATCTTAAAAAGGTTATAGAAAATAATTATGAATATGCAGGCAAGCTTTTAAACTGTAAGCTTGGACAAATTGAACAAGGATACGAAGCGGATTTTTTAACTTTAGAATATAATGCGCCTACACCAATGAATGAGGATAATCTATTTGGACATTTTTTCTATGGAATGTTGGATAATTTTAAGCCTAAAAATGTCTGGTGCAACGGGAAGATTAAATTAAAAGACTATAAACTATTGGAAGACGAAGAAAAGATATACGGAGAAGCAAGAAAAATAGCTAAAGAAATTTGGAGTAAGACTCAAAAAAGTACTAAATAACAATTTTGATAATTATGCTCCAGGGATACAAAAGAAAACAATATGTTTATTGAAGATAAGGAGAAATAATATGAATTTAAATACAAGCCTAAGTGGAATAAATTTTGAAAATCCGCTGATGCCAGCGTCAGGACCATTAGTTGGTGATAGTGAAAAAATGAAGATAATATCAAGTTTTGGAGTTGGAGGAATTGTTACAAAAACAATATCCAGCAAAGGTGCAGAAGTAGTTAGACCATGCATATTTGGAGGACAAAACTTCATCATGAATGCTGAATTGTGGTCAGAATATAATCCAGAACTATGGATAGATAAGTTTCTTCCAGAGATAAAAGCAGAAATAAAGAAGCCGTTATTTATAAGCGTTGGGTATTCAAAAGAGGATATGGATAATCTAATACCTAAACTTGACAAATTTGCAGATGCTTTTGAAATTTCTACTCATTATGTGGGTAAGGATTTAACAACAATAAAAGAAACCTTAATGACTATAAGAAAGCATACAAAGAAGCCAGTTTATATGAAAATGAGTCCTCATATACCAGATCCAGTTGGATTTGCAAAAATGGTCATAGAAAATGGAGGAAATGGAGTTGTAGCTATTAACTCTTTAGGACCAAGCATGAAGATTGATGCAGCGGCTAGACAGGTTTTGCTAGGGAACAAGGAAGGTGAAGTATGGACTTCAGGACCAGCAATAAAACCAATAGCATTAGCGCTGATTCATAAGATTAAGAAAGCGGTGCCACAATGTGAAATCATAGGGGTTGGAGGAATAGCCAGCGCAGAAGATGTAATAGAGTTCTTACTTGCTGGAGCTAGTGCAGTTCAAATGCTATCTGCTGCAATGCTTAAAGGGAAAGATTTATATAAGAAGATAATTGATGAACTTCCAAGTGCACTAGAGAAGTTTGGATTTAACTCTGTAGAGGAAGTACTAAATACTGAATTGCAAACTGGTAATGTAAAATATGACCCTATTTACCCAACAATTAATTATGATAAATGTGTTAATTGTAAATTATGCGAAAATGCCTGTCCATATTTTGCAATCAGTACTCAGGAAAATAAAGTAACGGTAGATACAAGCAAATGTTTTGGTTGCGGACTATGTGAATCAAGATGTCCAAAGAAGGCAATTCAAAATGTGTTTTAAGGGTTAAGTAGAAATTATAAAGGTATTAGAGTGCAGATAACTTTTGTGAGAAATTCCGTAAAGAAATTTCATCACTAACTGTTAATTGTCAATTGCTAATTGGAGGATTTGGCTTATGGATGATATAAGAAAGTCAGTTATAAAAGCTGATCATAAAATTAAGGTGGATGGAAGTGCTAAGTATATAGCAGATATTAAATTTAAAGACAGTTTATATGCCAAAACATTGCGTTCAGAAAAAGCTAAAGCAGTCATAAAGAATATCATTATTCCTGAATTAAAGGATGGATATTATATTGTTGAGGCAAAAGACGTCCCAGGAGTAAATAAGGTAAAGATAATTCAAAATGATATGCCGGTTTTTTCAGATAAAGAAGTGAATTATATAGGGGAGCCTATACTTTTAGTAGTAGGTCCTGAACTTGAAGAAATAATTAATGTTTTAAAAGCTATTAAGGTTGAATATGAAGAAGTCACTCCTGTTTTTGATATGAAAAATTCTAAAGACATAATTGATAAGTATGAATATGAAAATGGAGATATAGAAGAAGCAATTAAAAAGTCTTCAAAAATCATTGAAGAGGAATTTTATACAGGATACCAAGAACAAGCTTATTTAGAGACTCAAGGACTAGTAGGAGCTTATGAAGATGGAAAGATTTCTGTGTATGGAACTATGCAATGTCCATATTATGTTAAGGGAGCAGTGGTACAAGCATTAGGCTGCGAAGAAGATATGGCTAGAATTGTTCAAACTACAACTGGAGGCGGGTTTGGAGGTAAGGAAGATTATCCTTCTCTACTAGGAGCACAAGTTGCAGTAGCTGCTTATAAAATTAAAAAGCCGGTGAGATTAATTTTAGATAGAATTGAAGATATGTCATTTACTACCAAAAGGCATCCTGCGTTATTAACTTATAAAACAGTTCTTGATAAAGATAATAAAATAATTGGAATGGATGTAGAGATCATATTAAATGGTGGCGCTTATGCGACAGTATCTGGGGTTGTGCTGCAAAGGGCTTTGTTAGCCGCAATAGGAGTTTATAAAATACCAAATGTCAGAGTTAAGGGACGTGTAGTTAGAACTAATACTGTACCTACAGGAGCCTTCAGAGGCTTTGGAGGTCCACAGAGTATCTTTGGAATTGAAACACATATGGCTCATATAGCAAAAGAAATGGGATGTACACCACTAGAATTAAAGCATAAGTATTTTGTAAAAACTGGCGATGATACGTGTACAGGTGGAAAATTTACTTATGACGTGAAGCTTGAAGAAATGCTTCAAAAAACTGAGAGGTTAAGCGGCTTTAGCCAAAAGTATGAAAAGTATTCTAAAGAGCAGAGCATTATGAAAAAAGGAATTGGAATGTCAGTATTCTTGCATGGCTGCGGTTTTACTGGAAGTGGTGAAAGAGATTTTATTAAAGCTAAAGTTAAGCTTTTAAAGCACAAGAATGATGAGGTAGAAATTTTAGTAGCTAATACAGATATGGGACAAGGACTTCAAACTACTTTTAAGAAAATTGTAGCAAAAGTACTTAACCTTGATTACCAGAAAATAATATATGAGAATCCAGATACAGATAGAGTTCCAGATTCAGGCCCAACAGTAGCTTCAAGATCAATTATGGTAGTTGGAAAATTGCTTGAGAGAGCGGCAATAAGGCTTAAGGAAAGCTGGATTCGAGGAGAAGAACAGTTAATAGAAGAAAATTATAAACATCCAGATTTAATACCTTGGAATATTACGAAATTTAATGGAGATGCCTATCCTAGCTATTCATGGGGAATAAATGTGGTAGAAGTTGAAGTTAATACTATAACTGCTGTTACAGAGGTTATAGGAATATACACAGTATTTGATGTTGGAATTCCAATTGATGAGACCATAATGGAAGGTCAGATACAAGGCGGAGTTATACAAGGACTTGGGTATGGTTCTTGTGAAAACATGGAATGTGACGAAACAGGAAAGATAAAGCAGCACAGTATAACGGATTATATTATTCCAACTGCTAAAGATGTTGTAAATATTAAAAATGAATTAGTAGATAATCCTTGTGATCTTGGACCATTTGGGGCTAAAGGAGCAGGAGAATTGACATTGGTAGGAACAGCACCAGCTTATGCAAATGCAATTGAAAATGCCTTAGGAGTAAAGGTTAATAGATTACCTGTAACTCCAGAATGGATAATGGAGGCGATAACAAATGGGTAAAGCAATTACTTTGAAAATAAATAATAAGACCATTACTACAGAGGAAGCTAATACTAAAAGACTCTTAGACTTCTTAAGAGAAGACTTAGATATAACAGGACCTAAAGAAGGCTGTGGAGAAGGCGAATGTGGGGCTTGTGCTGTAATCATAGATAAGGAATTAGTTAATTCCTGTCTAGTTACGATTGGTTCTGTTCAAGGGAAAGAAATTATAACTATTGAAGGCCTGGCAGGAACAAAACAGTTTGAAGTATTAGAGAAATGCTTTGCAGAAGCAGGAGCAGTACAATGTGGATTTTGTACACCGGGAATGATAATGGCGGCACATGCATTATTGTCTAAACTTCCTAAGCCAACAGAAGCTGACGTAAGAGAAGGTATATCAGGAAATCTATGCAGATGTACAGGTTATAACATGATAATAAATGGAATACTTATGGCAGCCGAGAGAGGTGATGGCTTATGGTAGAAGGATATTATCCAGGCACTTTTAAAGAGGCATTAGAAATATTGAAGGAAAAAGACGTGATAATTTACTCTGGTGGAACTGATCTAATGGTTAGAAACAAAAACACTGCGTCGCTTCTTCCAAAATTCAATAAAGATCTGCTTTATATAGGAAATTTAGAAAGATTAAAGGAAGTTAAAAAATTAGCGTCAGCTGTAGAAATAGGAACAGCATGCACATTATCCTCTCTTTTAAGAGAGGAAGAAGTTCCAGAAATATTAAAAGAAGCTATAAGGCAGATAGCATCACCAGCCATAAGAAACATGGGAACTATTGGAGGAAATATATGTAATGCATCTCCTGCTGGAGATACTCTGCCAATCCTATATGCATTGGATGCAAAACTTAAGTTAACTAGTGAAAGTTCTTCAAGAGAAGTTAATATAGAAGATTTCATATTAGGACCAAGGAAGATTGCTCTCAATAAAGATGAACTTTTAGAAAGCATAATAATACCAAAGTTAGAATTTAATAAAACTTATTATGAAAAGGTTGGAGCTAGAAAAGCTTCAGCCATATCAAAATTATCCTTTGTAGGACTTGCAAAAATAGAGGACAAAAAAATAAGAGATATAAGGATTGCGCTGGGATCAGTAAGTGCAACAGTAGTTAGAGTAAAAGATGCAGAAAAATTAATGCTAGGAAATGATTTAAAGGAAATACAAGGCAAATTGGATGAGATAATAAAAGCTTACTCAGAAAAAGTGACTCCTATTAGTGATCAAAGATCTACAGCAGCTTATAGAAAGAAAGTAGCATTAAGGCTTATTCAATATTTTTTAACATAAATACAAAATCAAATAAATCTAAAGGGGGAAATATTTATGAATAAGAGTATCAAAAGAAAATTATTTAAAATACTTAGTGCAGTAGCTTGCTCTACTATGCTGCTAGTTGGATGTGGTTCAACTACACAAGGTGCTAAGGATGATGGAAAGGCAAAAACGGAGGCTTCAGGGGACAAATTAAAAGTAGGCTTCATTTATGTTGGATCAGCTACAGATGGAGGCTATAGTCAGGCACATGATAATGGGCGTAAATATTTAGAAGAACAACTTCCTAATGTTGAAACCATTGTTAAAGAATCAGTACCAGAAGGTCAGGAAGTAGAAAAAGTAGCTAATGATATGATTGATCAAGGTGCAAAAGTTATTTTTGCAACATCTTTTGGGTATGGGGATTATATTTTAAAGGTGGCAAAAGATCATCCAGAGGTTAAGTTCTTCCATTGCTCAGGAGTAAAGACAGCTGATAATGTTAGCACATATTTTGGAAGAGGCTATCAAGCTAGATATCTTACAGGAATAGTAGCAGGAATGAAGAGCAAAAATGGTAAGATTGGTTATGTAGCAGCATTTTCAATTCCAGAAGTTGTTAGAGCAGTAAATGCATTTACGCTTGGTGTAAGATCAGTAAATCCAAATGCAGTAGTAAAAGTTACTTGGACAAATACTTGGTATGATCCAGCAAAAGAAAAGGAAGCAGCTGTGTCATTACTTGACCAAGGTGTCGATGTTCTTGGACAATATCAGGATACAACAGCAGCACAACAAGCAGCTGAAGAAAAAGGAGTTGCATGTCTTGGATCTGATTTAGATATGTCAGCAGCAGCACCAAATACTAATATGACAGGTGCAGTTTGGAACTGGGGAAATTATTATGTACAAGCTGTAAAATCAGTTATGGATGGAACTTATAAATCAGAAGCTTACTGGGGTGGTATAGAAACAGGAGTACCTGATATAGCACCATTAACTAAAAATGCACCAGAAGGAGCACAAGCAAAAATTGATGAAGTTAAAGCTAAGATGAAGGATAAATCTTGGGATGTATTTACAGGACCTATTAAAGATCAAAGTGGAAATGTAAAGGTACCTGAAGGACAAAAGATGACAGATGAGCAATTACTAAGTTTTGACTGGCTTGTAGAAGGAGTAGACGGACAAATCAGCAAATAATAAAGAGGAAAGGAAAGAAGGTCTCTTATGGAACAATGTGTGAGTGTTGAACTAAAAAAAATAACAAAGACTTTTGGGTCTGTCATTGCCAATGAAGATGTAGATTTAAAGGTTCAAAGTGGAGAAATTCATGCACTTCTCGGAGAAAATGGGGCTGGAAAAAGTACTCTAATGAACATGCTATCAGGAATTTACAATCCTGATAGTGGTTCAATTTTTATAGGAGGAAAAAAAGTTCAGTTTAAATCCCCAAAGGAATCCATTGAATATGGAATAGGTATGGTTCACCAGCATTTTAAATTAGTTGAGAGATTTACAGCAAAAGAAAATATAATTGCAGGAAACAAAGGAAAGTTTTTTACTAAAAATAAAGAAGTGGATAAAAATATTTTAAGTTTATGTGAAAAATATAATCTTAAAATAGAACTAAACAAAAGAGTAAGTGACATGTCTATAGCTGAAAAGCAAATGCTGGAAATAATAAAAGTTCTATATAAAGGCGCTAATGTTTTAATATTAGATGAACCTACAGCAGTACTCATGCCACAAGAGGTTGGGAGATTATTTAATATAGTACGGAGAATGAAGGAACAAGGCTGTGCAGTAATAATAATAACTCATAAGCTTCATGAGGTAATGGAACTCTGTGATAAAGTATCAGTTCTAAGAAAAGGAAAAAATATAAAAACTTTAAATATATGTGACACAAATATAAATGAACTTACAGAACTTATGGTAGGACATAAGAGTGATTTAAAAATAGATAAAGTAACTTCGAATAAAAAGGAATTATTATATGAAATTAAAAATATCTCAATTAGGAATAGTCTAGGAGCAAAAGTAATTGATAATGTTAGTTTTTGTATGAATGAAGGAGAAATTTTAGGTGTAGCTGGAGTTGCAGGAAGTGGTCAAAAAGAGCTTTGTGAGGCTTTATTTGGATTGCAAAAGGTAGAGAGTGGAAAACTTATTTTTAAGGGAGAAGATATAACTAATAAGCCTCCAAGAGAAGTTCATAATAAGGGAATAAGAATGGGGCTTATACCAGAAGATAGATTAGGAATGGGTTTAGTTGGGAGCATGGGAATAGTAGATAATTTGCTACTTAAGAAGTATTACGAGCAAAAAGGGTTATTTTTAAAAAGAAATGAATTAAAAGATACTGCTTTAAAAATGGTCGAACAATTGGAAATAAAAACACCAGGAATTGACCATCCTGTAAAACAGTTATCAGGTGGAAATATTCAGAAAATATTATTGGGCAGGGAAATAAGTTTAAGTCCTGATGTACTTATAACTTCTTATGCAGTAAGAGGATTGGACATTGGGGCTACATATCAGATATATGATCTTTTAAATAAGGAAAAAGAAAAAGGGGTATCTATATTATTTGTGGGAGAGGACTTGGATGTACTTTTAGAATTATGTGATAGAATAATGGTTTTATGTGGTGGAAAATTGATTGGTATAGTAAATGCACAAGATGCAGCTAAAGAACAAATAGGTATGATGATGGCAGGGTATATTGAGGAAGCAACTTTAGACAGCAATGAAAAGGAATTAAAAAAAATAGCTAAAGAGGAAGGAGGAGGCTTACATGCTTAGAGTGAAAATAGTAAAAGCAAAAAAATTAAGCAGGAAGAAAAAAGTATGTCTTCAAGTATCAGCAGTTTTGCTTGCTTTAGTACTGACAGGTATTTTCATTTTGATTATGGGTCAAAATCCTATTAGTGTCTATGGATCAATGATAAGTGGATCATTTGGCAGCGGTCATAGAATTAATGAGACAATTGTAAAAACAATACCTCTTGTTATTGCAGGGGTAGGGATAGGAATTGCATTTAAAATGAAGTTTTGGAATATTGGAGGAGAAGGGCAAATGCTCATGGGTGGATTTGGGGCAGCTTTTATAGCTTTAAATTTTAAAGATTCACCTAAATTTTTAGTGCTTACATTAATGATAATTGTAGGAGTATTATGTGGAGGCTTATGGGCTTTAATTGCAGGAATTTTAAAGGCAAAGCTAAAAACAAATGAAACTATAATTACATTAATGCTGAATTATATTGCTTTAAAATGGATTACTTATCTTCAATATGAAAAATGGAAAGACCCAGCATCATTAGGATTTCCCAAGATTGCTAATTTTGGTGATAATGCAATTTTGCCTAAGGTATTTGGAATTCACATAGGATGGATAATAGCACTTGTTTTAGTCATAGCAGTGCATGTGTTTTTAAATCACACAAAAAAGGGTTATGAAATATCTGTACTTGGAGAAAGTGAAAATACTGCAAAATATGCTGGAATGAGCGTAAAAAAGGTAATACTTTTAACTACTTTTATAAGTGGCGGATTAGTAGGTCTTGCAGGAGTTATACAGGCCTCTGCTGTTGCAAATACACTAAGCATTCAATTAACCTCTAATGTAGGTAATACTGCTATAATAATATCCTGGCTTGCAGGACTTAATGCACTATGGACATTAGTTGTTTCAGTAGCTTTTGCTGTTTTAATTCAAGGAGGCTCGTATATTCAGACAGTATTTCAAATACCTCAGGCAGCTGCAGATATTATACAGGCTACGATTTTGTTCTGCGTCTTAGGATGTCAATTCTTTTTGGAATATAAATTCATATTTGAGTTTTCCTCTAAATCTAAAGCTCAAATAGCTGATGGAGGTGAATCATATGGAAATTAGTTTATTTCTATCATCAGCGGTTATAGCAGGAACTCCTTTACTTTTTGCTACACTTGGATGTGTTTTGGGTGAAAAAGTTGGAAATTTAAATTTAGGAATTGAAGGTATGATGCTGATGGGTGCAATTGGTGGGTTTATTGTTGGATATACTACACAAAGTATATTTTTAGCATTTTTGTTCAGTGGATTACTTGGTGCTATTGGAGCACTTATATATGCTATCCTTACCGTGTCCCTTAGGGCAAGTCAAGTTGTTACAGGACTTGCATTAGCTTTATTTGGAGGAGGGTTTTCCAGCTTTATTGGAAAAGCTTATGTTGGGCAGACACTATCAGATAATTTTAGGAATGCTCTAGCTCCTTTTAAAATACCATTAATAAGTGACATACCATTTGTAGGATCAGCATTGTTTAATCAAAGTATATTTGTATATCTTGGTTATATATGTGCAATAGTGATTTTTGTTTATCTTAACTTCACAAAATATGGATTAAATATGAGAATGATCGGTGAAAATCCTTATGCAGCTGATGCAGCAGGAATAAATGTTTCATTATATAAATATGTTAATTTGCTAATCGGAGGAGCTTTATGCGGACTTGGCGGTAGTTTCTTATCTTTAGTTTACATACCTTCATGGGCCGAAAATGTAACTGCAGGACGAGGCTGGATTGCAGTGGCACTTGTAATTTTTGTTGGATGGAACCCATTGAAAGCTATTTTTGGAGCTATCCTCCTAGGTGGACTAGATATATTGGGGATAAGGCTGCAAGGTACAGGTATAGAGGTAAATCAGTATTTTATAGGAATGCTTCCTTATGCAGCTACAATAGTAGTATTAGTTTTAGGAGGATTAAAGAAAAACAATCTTAATTCATCACCACAGGCTCTTGGGGAACCATATTTTAGAGAAGATAGGTAAAAGTCAGTTGGTGATTTCTAGTTAATAATGAACGAAAAAAGTTTATATATGTCATTATCATATATAATGACATATGTTTAATAAACTTACAATAATATAAAAACAAATTTAAAAGTCAATCTGTTATATAGGTTTTTATGATACTGCATAAGCAGATTGACTTGATTTATAAGTTTTTTATTAAAGAATATTCAGATTATTTTGAGAAATGAATTTATTGTTGAAGCTTTTAATCATAATTATAAATTGTAAAATTTTCTTGGAGAGGAGTTTCAAAATGTTTAAAGTAAATATAAATGGTAGAGATTACGAATCAAAAACGGATATGGTATTAATGGACTTCCTTCGGGAAAAACTTAGGATAACATCTGTAAAAGATGGTTGTAGAGAAGGTGCATGCGGAACCTGTACTGTTATTATTGATGGAAAAACAACTCGTGCGTGCCTTCAAAAGCTTTCTAAACTTGAAGGGAGAAAGATACAAACCATTGAGGGCTTCACTGAAAGGGAAAGAGAAGTATTTGTATATGCTTTTGCAGCGGCGGGAGCAGTACAATGCGGCTTTTGTATTCCAGGGATGGTCATATGTGGTAAATGCTTAATAGATCAAAATCCAAATCCAACAAGGGAAGATATAAAGCAGGCAATTCGCACTAATATTTGTAGGTGCACAGGATACGCTAAGATTGAAGAAGGTATTCTTATTGCAGCAAAAATGTTGAAAGAAAATATAGATATACCTGAGCTAAAACAAACTGGAAAAGTTGGAGAAAAAACTTGTAGAGTAGATGCAAGGGGAAAGACTTTAGGGACAGCAAAATATGCAGATGATTATAAATTTGATGGGATGCTTTATGGGAAAAATGTATTTAGCAAGTATGCTCGTGCAAAAATAGTTGCCATTGATATAAGAGAAGCTCTTAAAATGCCAGGAGTTGTAGCAATATATACTGCAAAGGATATTCCGGGAAAGAGGTATATAGGTCATCTTGCACAAGATTGGCCAGGTATGATTGATATTGGAGAAGAGACTAAATGCATAGGAGATACTATAGCAATGGTTGTTGCAGAAACAAGAGAAGAAGCAGTTGCTGCAGTTAAAATTGTAAAAGTAGAATATGAAGAATTGGAACCAATTAGGAATCCTAAAGAAGCTGCGGCATTAGGAGCTCATCAAGTTCATGGAGAAGGCTTTATGCACTTTGGAAAATTTAGAATCCCTGAAAATAACGTATTTGATCATGAAGAAGTAAAGCGAGGAAATGCAGAAGCTGCCCTTGCAAATTCTAAGTTTATAGTAGAAGGAACCTTTGAGCTTCCACCAACAGAACACGCTTTTATGGAGCCTGAAACTGCTATCGGGCTGCCAGATGGAGATGAGGGGATAATGGTAATTACAGGTTCTCAAGGTATTTATGATGAATATCACGAAATAAGCAATTATTTAGGAATTCCAATGGAAAAGGTGAGAATACAAAGTGCAGTTGTTGGAGGAGGCTTTGGTGGTAAGGAAGATATGAGTGTGCAGCATCAGGCAGCTCTTTGCGCATACCTTACAAAAAGGCCGGTAAAGGTATCTTTTAGTCGTCAGGAAAGTATAAATTATCATCCAAAACGCCATGCTATGGAGATTTATTGTAAGATAGGCTGTGATGAGAAAGGTATTCTCCAAGGGATGAAGGCAAGACTTACTTCAGATACTGGTGCTTATGCATCTCTAGGTGGTCCTGTTTTACAAAGAGCCTGCACACATGCAGGCGGCCCTTATAATTATCAAAACGTTGATATTGAGGGAAATGCTTATTATACAAATAATCCGCCGGCTGGTGCTTTTCGTGGTTTTGGCGTAACCCAATCCTGTGCAGTTGTAGAGCCTTTAATAAGTCAGCTGGCAGAGAAAGCTGGCCTTTCAGGCTGGGAATTTCGGTATCGTAATGCTATAAGGCCGGGAGAATCATTACCAAATGGACAAATTGCTGATAAAGGAACTGCTATGGCAGAAACTTTAGAGGCAGTAAAAGAAGATTTTGAAAAATATGAAGCAGATTCAAACTATTATGTTGGAATTGCTTGTGCTATGAAAAATGCAGGCGTTGGAGTAGGTGTTCAGGATATAGGACGCTGTAACTTAAAAATAATAAATGGAAAAGTTCATGCAAGATCTTCAGCAGGTGCAATTGGTCAGGGCATACAAACCGTATTGCTGCAAGTAATTTGTGAGACAACTGGTGTGACACCAGATAAAATTGTTGTGGAACATCCAGATACAAAATATACACCTGACTCAGGTACGACAACAGCATCTCGTCAAACTACTTTCGCAGGGGAAGCCGCTCATCAATCCTCATTGAAATTAAAGATGGATTTAGATGCAGGATATACCATTGATGAATTAGAAGGCAAAGAGTATATTGGAGAATTTGAGTTTAAGACAGATTCAATTGGATCTGATAAACCTAATCCAGTAAGTCATATTTCTTATGGTTATGCAACGCAGCTTGTTGTAATAGATAACGAAGGAAAATTAGTTAAGGTGATTGCAGCTCATGATGTTGGAAGAATAATTAATCCTCTTTCTGCTACAGGCCAGGTTGAAGGAGGAGTAGCAATGGGACTAGGATATGGACTAACAGAAGATTTTCCGTTAAAGAATGGAATTCCTCAGGCAAAGCTTGGAACCTTAGGAGTTTTCAGAGCAAATCAAATGCCAGCAGTTGAGGTGCACTTAATTGAAAAAAACGATCCAGACAGTGTTGCCTTTGGTGCTAAAGGAATTGGAGAAATTGTATGTGTTATGGGCGCTCCGGCATGCCAAAATGCATACTACAAAAAAGACGGTGTATTTAGGTACAAGTATCCTCTAGAAAACACTTATTATAGAAAACCTAAGGTTTTAAGTAAAATCTAAATTTACAATTAATTAAGGATCTGGACTTAAGGAACGTATTCAAAAAATTGAAGAACGAGTAAATGAAACGTTAAAGATTTTATACGTATTGATAAAAATGGTATTTATGTTACAAGATGATGAAAATTTAATTAGATATAATTATGATTAAATAAAAATAAGGAGGAGAAGCTAAAAGGCATAAAAACTTAATTATATAGAAAGATTTTCTTGTAAAGTTTGTATTTTGACGAATTATAATAAAAAAATAAAAAAAAATATTCGATTTTTTTGTTTTTTATGATAGAATAATATTGCTAAGAAAGAAATTTATCATAAGTGATTTGTGTATGCAAATTTTCCATCTATGTAATATTTAAACATACATAGATAAAATTGAAATTATTTAAATTTAAAGTACTTAAGAATAATATTAAGGGGGCTTATTATGTCAAACAACAATTTAGAAAAAGAAAGTAAAGTAAATGAAATGCTACCAGTGAGCAAGCTTGCCATTTTAGGTTTACAGCATGTACTAGCTATGTATGCAGGTGCAGTAGCAGTACCATTAATTATTGGAGGAGCAGTTGGGTTAACACCAGAACAGTTAGCACTTTTAGTAGCAGCAGACTTATTTACTTGCGGTATTGCTACTTTATTACAAGCAATTGGTATAGGACCATATGTAGGTATTAGGCTTCCAGCAATCTTGGGTTGTACTTTTGCTGCAGTTGGACCATTAATCATTGTTGGTAAGAACTTAGGAATGGAGACAGCCTATGGTTCAATAATAGTAGCTGCAATTATTGTCGTATTAGTAGCACCATTGTATGGAAAGATATTAAGATTTTTCCCAACTGTTGTAACTGGTACAGTAGTTACCATGATCGGTCTTTCTTTAATAAATGTAGGAGTTACAAGTATTGGTGGAGGTTCAGGAGCTAAAGATTTTGGTAGTATAGAAAATCTTTTATTAGCAGCATTTGTAATGATTGTTATATTAATATCTAACAAATTTTTAAAAGGATTTTTCCAAGCAGTATCAGTTTTAAATGGTATTATCTTAGGAACAATAGTTGCTGCGTTTATGGGTAAAGTAGATTTTTCTGCAGTAGTAAGTGCACAATGGGTAAGTTTTGTACGTCCATTTAACTTTGGATTACCAAAATTTGATCTTGGATCAATAATTATGATGACTTTCGTTATGTTAACAGTTATGATTGAATCAACAGGTACATTCCTTGGAATTGGGAAGGTTTGTGAAAAAGAAATTACTGAAAAAGATATAGTACGTGGACTTAGAGCAGAAGGAATTGCAACAGTTTTAGGTGGGATTTTCAACTCATTCCCATACACAACATTCAATCAAAATTTAGGACTTTTAGCTTTAAGTAAAGTAAAGAGCCGTTTTGTTGTTGTAGCTTCTGGTATCATTCTTGTTGCCTTAGGGTTAATTCCTAAATTTGCTGCTTTAGCAACTATCATACCTCAACCTGTTATAGGTGGGGCTACAACGGTAATGTTTGCAATGGTTGCAGTTGCAGGAATTCAAATGCTTTCAAGTGTAGATTTTAATAAAAATTCTAATATGCTTATAGTTGCTTGTTCCATTGGTATAGGACTTGGAATTACGACTGTACCTAATTTGCTAGATAATACACCAGAAATTTTTAAGTCAATTTTTAGCAGTGGTATAGTTTCAACATCTGTAGTTGCTGTAATTCTTAATGCATTCTTAAACCATGGTAATAAAGAAAAAGACAGCGATATAAAAGATACAGAAGGTGATTCTACAGGTATGATAGTATAGTTTGAAATAATATTATACGTAGATTTCATAAGGCACATGAAAATAAATAACGAGTCCAAAATTGGGATGGATATTTTTTGATTGTGCTTAAAGTATAAGGATACAAAGTAAAGACTTCCTGTTATGTTATAACAACTGAATGTATAGCAATAACTGGGGGTTTTTGCTTTTATAATTAGCAAAGAATTTTAAAGTCATTACTTAACTATTATTTACATGAATGAAAACACAAAATATGCAATATAGAATCTTTAAAGAAACTTACATAGAAAATAAGAAGTGATTGTGCCTTAAAGGAGAAAGAATGAAAGTTTTTGAATGTGCTGATGGAGAAATAAAAGAACAAGAGTCATTGATGAAAGCTTTAAAAATAGATATTAATAAAAAGCAGGTTATTTCATTTGTTGGTGGAGGCGGCAAAACAAGCTTAATTTATAAATTAGGAGAAGAATTAAGTAAATTAGGAAAAAAAGTTATTGTAACTACGACTACGCATATGTTTATGCCGCCAAATAATGTAGTACTTACAGGGAAAAAAGAAGATATTGTTAAGCTTTTAGACTGTGAGAATTTAATTACAGTTGGAATAAAAGCTATAGAAAAAGGTATAAGTTTTAATGAAACGAATAAATCTAAGGAAGAGAAATTGGAAAAGATAAGTGGACTTCCAGTTAATATAGCTAAAGATCTCATAGAATTAGCAGATTTTGTTTTGGTTGAAGCAGATGGCTCAAAGAGGCTTCCACTTAAGGTTCCAGCAGAACATGAACCGGTAATACTAGAGGGAAGCAATCTAATTATTGGCGTATGTGGTATTGATGCAATTGGGAAAGAAATAGGCGAAACGTGTCACAGACCTAGTTTAGTCGCTGATCTGTTAAAGGTTGATATTAAGCATGTTGTTAATGAAAGCGATATTGCTAAAATATTACTAAGTGACAGAGGCTCAAAAAAAGATGTAAAATGTGATTACAAGGCTGTTATAAATAAAGTAGATAATGAAGAGCTGTTAAAGAAAGCTGTAAAAATTTCAAGTGAATCTTATAAATTAGGATTAACAGAGTTATTATTAACAACCTTTAGAGAAAAAATATAAAGTTTAAAAGATCAATAGTACTAGAAATAATACAGTGATGTGAAAGGAGTTATACACAATAAATATGATACTTATAAGAGGGGCTGGAGATTTGGCTACAGGTGTCGCACATAGATTGAAGAAATGCGGATTTGATATAGTGATGACAGAAATTGCAAAGCCAACAACAGTAAGAAGAACAGTAGCTTTTTCACAGGCAGTATATGATAAGGAAGTAGAAGTTGAGGGAATAAAAGCAATTTTAGCACAGGACAAAGATGAGATTTATGAGGTAATAGGCAAGGGAAATATAGCTGTAATAGTAGATGAAAATGCTGAAATCATGAAAGACATTAAACCTGAGGTAGTTATTGATGCTATAATAGGAAAAATAAATTTAGGAACTAATATTGATGATGCCAAAATTGTAATTGCTCTTGGACCAGGATTTGAAGCAGGAGTTGACTGCCATTGTGTCGTTGAAACACAAAGAGGGCATTATTTAGGAAAGGCCATATATAAGGGAAGTGCCATACCTAATACTGGAGTTCCGGGAAATATTGGAGGCTATACAAAAGAACGAATAATAAGAGCTGAAAGTGATGGCAAAATAATACCAGTAGCTAAAATAGGCGATTATGTAGAAAAAGGTGACATTGTAGCCTACGTAAATGAAACTCCAATTTTTGCTCAGTTAAACGGAATAGTCCGTGGAATGCTTCAAGAAGGAATAGAAGTACATAAAGGAATGAAAAGTGGGGACATAGATCCAAGATGCGAAAGAAATCATTGTTTTACCATATCAGATAAAGCAAGATCTATTGCAGGTGGAGTTTTAGAAGCAATTTTATTTCTAATAAACACTCAAAAAAGTAATCATTAATGATATCATATGTGGAATATTATATGAGAATTCATTATTAATAAAGATAGATTAAAAGGAGGGCGCCAAATTATGAATAAATTGATTGATGCTAAAGGAAAGGAATGTCCAATTCCAGTAATAATGGCAAAGAAAGAAATAGATAATGGAAATAAGAATTTTACAATTGAAGTTGATAATAATATTGCAGTGCAAAATTTACAAAAGTTAGCTAATAGTCAAGGTTTATTAATAGATGTAAAGGAAGAAAATAATATATTTAAAATTACTTTTATAAATAAAGGTAATGAATGTATAGAATGCAATGAAATGTTGAATGAATTAGAAGACAATAAAAATCAAACAGGCACTTGGTCTATATTTGTAGGAAAAGAAATCATAGGTGCTGGAAATGAGGAACTTGGAAAATCATTAATGAAAATGTTCTTCTACACAATAGCAGAAGACACTGATTTACCAAAATCAATTTTGTTTATGAATGACGGTGTAAAGGTTCCAACATTAAATGAACAGGCAATAGAACATTTAAAAGAACTTGAAGCAAAAGGCGTTGAAATTTTAACCTGCGGAGCATGCCTTAATTTTTACAAGTTAGAAAATGAGCTAAAGGCAGGAAAAGTAAGTAATATGTATGATATAACAAAGGCAATGAAAGAATCGTCAAAGGTTATTACACTATAACTGCAAACTGTGAATTTGAACTGTGAACCATAAATTGTAAACTAACAAAGTGGGGTGCTATATGACAAAAGATATAAAACTTACCAGCTTGGTTAAAACTTCAGGATGTGCTGCTAAAATAGGTCCAGGTGTTCTTCATAATGTTTTGAGTAACCTGCCTAAATTTGAAAATCCAAATTTACTTGTAGGATTTGATACTAATGATGATGCATGTGTATATAAGATTAATGATAATACAGTAGCAATTCAGACAGTAGATTTCTTCCCACCAATGGTTGATGATCCATACACCTTTGGGCAAATTGCAGCTGCTAATGCTCTTAGTGACATTTATGCAATGGGAGGGAATCCTGCAGTAGCCATGAATTTACTTTGTTTTCCGTCTTGTTTAGATACATCAGTTATGAGAGAAATACTTGCTGGTGGATATGACAAGGTTAAAGAAGCAGGAGCAGTAATTGCTGGCGGACATACAATATCAGATCCTACTCCTAAATATGGACTTTGTGTAAGCGGATTTGCACATCCAAGTGAAATACTTTCAAATAGTAATGCAAAATCTGGAGATTTGCTTGTACTCACAAAACCATTAGGTATTGGAATAATGAATACTGCTGCAAAAGCAGAATTACTAAGTGAAAGTAAAATCAAAGAAGTTACATCTATAATGTCCACACTAAACAAATATGCTAAGGAATGTACAAAAGGGCTTGATGTACACTCATGTACTGACATAACTGGCTTTAGTTTAGTTGGTCATAGTTATGAGATGGCAAGTGGAAGTAATAAAACAATAGAAATTTTTAGTGAGTATGTGCCTGTTATAGATGAGGCACTAGATTATGCGAAGATGGGGATTATACCAGAAGGAATGTACAATAATCTTGATTATTTGAAAGATAAGTTTAAGTTATCTTCAAATATTGCACAAGAACTGCAGGATGTGTTAATAGATCCGCAGACTTCAGGTGGGTTACTGCTTTCACTTCCAGAAAAGGCTGCTAAAGAGTTTATTTCAAGAATTGAAGCATTTACTTCTGATGCAAGAATTATTGGTCAGGTTATTGATAAAAGCGATAAACATATAATTATAAAATAGATACCGTAATGTAAAAACACTATAAGGCACATGAAAATAGGGTGGCAAATGGACTTGTTATTTATTTGATTGTGCTTAAGATGGGGGCAAGAATCATGGAATTACAAAAGAATTTACCAGAAATATTTGAAGAATTTGCAGAGAGCAGAAGGAATGCTTTTATTAAAGCCAAGGAACTAAAAGATAAAGATATACCGCTAATAGGTGTATTTTGTACTTATTTCCCACAGGAAATAGCATTAGCTATGGGGGCTGCTACTGTTTCACTATGTGCAACCTCTGATGAAACTATTGCCGATGCTGAGCAGGATCTTCCTCGTAATTTATGTCCATTAATTAAATCCAGTTATGGGTTTGCGAAAACGGATAAATGTCCATTCTTTTTCTTTTCAGATTTAGTTGTAGGAGAAACAACTTGTGATGGCAAAAAGAAAATGTATGAATATCTTTCAGATTTTAAACCAGTGCATGTTATGGAACTTCCAAATTCTCAAAGTGAAGCAGGACTTAAGCTATGGAAAAATGAAATCATCAAATTAAAATCAATTTTAGAAGAAATGTTTGATGTAAGGATAAGCGAAGATGATATACGAAAGGCAATTAAAATAAAAAATAATGAGCGTAAGGCCTTAAGGAAATTTTATGAACTTGGTAAAAAAGAACCAGTTGCAATGTTAGGCCAAGATATATTTAAGGTCATAAATGGAACAACGTTTAGTTTTGACAAAGAGCAGATACCAAAGCAAATGGACGAGCTAATTGAAAAAATTAATTCAGAATACGAGACTAAAAAGAACTATGAATCCAAACCACGTATATTAATCACTGGATGCCCTATTGGCGGTGCAGCTGAAAAAGTGATTAAAACAATTGAAGATAATGGAGCGTATGTAGTTGCCTTTGAAAATTGCAGTGTTGCAAAAGCTGTTGATGAATTAGTAGATGAAGAAAATCCAGATGTTTATGATGCACTTTCTCGTAAATATTTATCAATAGGATGCTCATGTATGAGCCCTAATCCTAATAGGATTAAACTACTTAATAAAATGATAGATGAATATAAGGTAGATGCTGTAGTAGATGTAATATTAACAGCCTGTCATACATATAACGTAGAAACTTTATCAATTAAGAGATTTGTAAATAATGAAAAAAACAGACCATATATGAGCATTGAAACTGATTTTTCTACTAGCGATATAGGTCAGCTAAATACAAGAATGGCTGCATTTATAGAAATGCTTTAACATAGCTTATGTATAAATTTTTGAATAAGAGCATAAGGAGAAGTTATGAAGGGATATACTTTGGGAATTGACTCGGGATCAACAACTACTAAGGGAGTGGTATTTGATGGGAGGAGTATTATCAAAAAAGTTATTATTAAAACTTCAGCAAAACCAAAGGAAAGTATTTATAAAATTTATAAGGAACTTTATTCTGAAGATATTAAATATACTATAGCTACAGGCTATGGAAGGGATTTGCTAAAGGAGGCTGATAAAACCGTTACTGAAATAACCTGCCATGCTCAGGGAGCAGCTTTTTTAAATCCGACTATTAGAGGTGTTATAGATATTGGTGGACAAGATTCAAAAGCTATTTTGCTAGATAACTCTTTGAATGTTATAGATTTTGTAATGAATGATAAATGTGCCGCTGGAACAGGCAGATTTGTTGAGGTTATGATGAGAATTTTAGAAGAAGATATTGATAATATTGATGAATTTGTTAAGGATAAAAATCCAGTAAATATATCTAGCATGTGTACTGTTTTTGCAGAAAGTGAAATTATAAGCCTTTTGGCAAAAGATGTGGATAGGGGAGATATTGCTTCTGGAATCATTCATTCCATTTGTAAGAGAACAGCTAATTTTGCACAAAAACTTAGTTTAGAGCAGGACGTATTTTTTAGTGGAGGCTTGGCAGCTTCAGAAACATTTAGAGAAATACTTGAAGGATATCTTAACAAAAGGGTAATAACAAATGCTCTAAGCCAATATGCCGGGGCAATTGGTGCAGCAGTTATTGGGTATAAAAAGATGGAAATGCAATCCAAAAGATAACTATTCTATAAGTTGTGATAAATAATGAAATGGATTATACACAAATTAATTTCAAGGTGTAGTTAAAAGGTGAGTATTATGAAAATAAATTTGATTTTACTGGCGGCTGGTAATAGTAATAGATTTAAAGGAAATAAATTATTAGCTGCAGTTAATAATAAACCAATGTATATGAATATTATCGAGAAGGTTTTAAAAATAAATTTTAATAAAATTATTTTAGTTACCCAGTATGAAGAAATTAAAGAGTCCATGCTAAAGCAAAATGTAGAAGTAGTTATGAATTATAATAGTGAACTTGGAATATCTCATTCAATTAAACTTGGAATACAAGAATCTGATGATGCGTATGCTTATATGTTTATGGTATGTGATCAACCATTTATAACTGTGGATAGCATAAAAGCATTAATCGATGTATATATGAAAAATAATAAGGGATTAGCTTGTGTTCAATATGAAAGCAATTTAGGAAATCCAACTATTTTTTCGAAAAAGTATAAGAATGCTTTGATGAACTTAAAAGGAGATATTGGCGGGAAGTATATAATAAATAAAAACTTAGATGATTTAGTGAGAGTTAAAATTTACGATAAATTAGAGGTAACAGATATTGATACAAGAGAAGAATTAGAGGACATAAAAATGTAGGAAATAACACTTGAATGTCAAAATAATATTTTTACATAGGAGTAAAATGGAGGTAAGAGGAATTTGTTTACGATTAAGAATTATGTGGTAGCAGAAAATCTGAAACAGGTTTATGAGTTAAATCAGAAAAAGAATAACACTATTTTAGGCGGGATAGCTTGGCTTAAGATGGGAAATCGTAATATTGATACAGCAATTGATTTGTCTAAACTTGGACTAGATAAGATTGAAGAAGATGAGGATGTATTTAAAATAGGATGCATGTGTACATTAAGAGATTTAGAAGTACATAAAGAATTAAATTCTTATTTTAATGGCGCAATAACTAAATCATTAATTCATATAGTGGGAGTGCAATTTAGAAATTGTGCAACTATTGGTGGAAGTATTTATTCACGATTTGGTTTCTCTGATATTTTAACAGCATTAATGGGTTTAGATGCTTATGTAGAGCTTTATAAAGGCGGAATAATTCCTTTAGAGGTATATAAGGATATGCAATATGATAATGATATTTTATTAAGAATAATAATAAAAAAAGATTCTAGATCAGTATCATATATAACACATAGAATGAGTGCAACAGATATTCCAACACTAGCAGTTGCCGTTTCAAGAAATGAAGGCAAATGGAGAGTAGTATTAGGTGCTAGACCTCAGAAAGCAATGGCAGTCAAGCACTCAGAAGAGATGCTAAGTGAAATTCCAAGTAGAGAAGAAATTGAGTCTTTATTGAGCAGTATAATTAAAAATGTAAAATTTGAAAGCAATATGAGAGGAAGCAAAGAATATAGACAAGTTCTAGCTAAAGTACTTATTAATAGAGCAATAGAGGAAATTACAGGAGGCACTTATGCAAATTAAATTATGGATAAACAATAAGCTATTTGAAGATGATATACAGGTTGATATGCTGCTGCTTGACTACTTAAGAAGCAAGGGCTTTTATAGTGTTAAAAGGGGATGTGAAACTGCAAATTGCGGATTATGTACTGTGCATCTAGAAGGAAAACCAATTTTATCCTGTAGTACTTTAGCAATGAAGGCAAATGGATTTCATGTAACAACCCTTGAAGGTATGCAGGCTGAGGCAGAAGAATTTGGTGCATTTATGGCGGGTCAAGGAGCAGAACAATGTGGCTTCTGTAGTCCAGGTTTTGTAATGAATGTTTTAGCAATGAAGAAAGAACTAAAAAATCCAACTGAAGAAGAGATTAAACAATATCTTGTAGGAAATTTATGCCGCTGCACAGGATATATGAGTCAGTTAAGAGCAGTAAAAAAATATTTGAATATGTAGCTGATAATGCTGGAGCGCAGTTGAAATTATACGGAAAAGTTCATTAAATAATTGTTTTAAATAAGGAGAATTAAGATGAGTTTTGTAAACAAGGGGATAAGAAAAAAAGATGCAATGTCGCTTGTGACAGGTAAGCCAGTGTATACAGATGATATAGCACCAAGTAACTGTTTAATTGTAAAAGTTCTAAGAAGTCCACATGCTCATGCCTTAGTGGAGGATATTAATATAGAAATAGCAAATAAAGTACCAGGAATTGAGTGTATCTTAACTTATAAGGATGTTCCTAAATCTAGATTTACTATGGCTGGACAATCTTATCCAGAGCCAAGCCCCTATGATAGATTGATTTTAGATAAAAGAATTAGATGTGTTGGAGATCCTGTTGCAATAGTTGCAGGTATTGATAATAAATGTGTAGATAAAGCATTAAAACTAATTAAAGTAAAATATGAAGTTTTAGATGCTATATTGGATTTTAGAGAAGCTAAGGACAATAAGATTTTAGTTCATCCAGAGGAAGATTTTAAGGCGCTATGTGATGTTGGAGTAGACGCTAAAAGGAACCTCTGCTCATGTGGTGAACTTGAAATAGGAAATGTGGAAGAAGAATTAAGCAAATGTGACTATATAATTGAACAGACTTATCATACAAAAGCTAACAGCCAGGCCATGATGGAGACTTTTAGAACCTTTACTGAGTTAGATACTTATGGAAGATTAAATATAACAAGTTCAACTCAAATTCCTTTCCATGTAAGAAGAATATTATCAAATGCTCTTGAAATACCAAAATCTAAAATAAGAGTAATTAAACCAAGAATAGGTGGAGGTTTTGGGGCTAAGCAAAGTGTTGTAGCAGAAGTTTTTCCTGCTATAGTAACTTTAAAAACAGGGAAACCAGCAAAGATGATTTTTACCAGAAAAGAAAGTATGACTAACGGAAGTCCAAGACATGAAATGGAGATAAAGGTCAGGCTGGGTGCAGATAAAAATGGTGTAATTAAAGCTATAGATGTCTATACATTATCAAATGCAGGAGCATACGGTGAACATGGACCAACTACAGTTGGACTGTCTGGACATAAATCAATGCCTCTTTATGGCACCGCTAATGCATATAGATTTAATTTTGATGTTGTTTATTCAAATACAATGGGCGGCGGAGCTTATAGAGGATATGGAGCAACACAGGGAATATTTGCATTAGAATCTGCAGTTAATGAATTAGCAGCAAAACTTAATATGGACCCAATTAAAATAAGAGAAATTAATATGGTAAGAGAAGGACAAGTTATGCCTGCTTATTATAATGAAACAGCTAATAGTTGTGCGTTAGATAAGTGCTTAGAAAAAGCAAAAGAAATGATTGAATGGGATAAAAAGTATCCATGTAGAGATATGGGAAATGGAAAAGTGAGATCAGTAGGTGTTGCTATGGCTATGCAGGGATCAGGAATATCTAATGTAGATACTGCAGCGGTTGAAATAAAGTTAAACGATGATGGTTTTTACACCTTAATGATAGGTGCATCAGAAATGGGAATGGGCTGTGATACAATACTTGCTCAGATGGCAGCAGACTGTTTAGATTGTGATATTGACAACATAATTGTCCATGGAGTTGATACAGACCAATCACCTTATGATACAGGTTCTTATGCTTCAAGTACTACTTATATTACTGGTGGTGCAGTGGTGAAAACCTGTGAGACATTAAGAAAAAAGATAATTGAAGAAAGTTCTAAGTTACTTAACTGCTTAGCAGAAAATTTGGATTTTGATGGTGAAAAAATATTTTCACTTGAAGATAATAAAAGTATTACTTTAAAGGAATTGGCTAATGCGACATATATTGCTGGAAGCAGTATGTTAAGTGCTAGTGAATCAAATTCTTCGCCGATTTCACCACCACCATTTATGGTTGGAATCGTAGAAACTGAGATAGATAAATTAACAGGAAAGCTTGAAATAATAGATTATGTTGCAGTTGTAGACTGTGGAACTGTTATAAATCCAAATCTTGCGAGAATTCAAACTGAAGGTGGAATCGCTCAAGGAGTAGGAATGGCTTTATATGAGGATATTACATATGATAAGAATGGCAGGATGAGAAATGATTCCTTCCTGCAATATAAAATACCAACTCGTCTTGATGTAGGTAATATAAGAGTAGAATTTGAAAGTAGCTACGAACCAACAGGACCATTTGGAGCAAAGTCAATAGGTGAAATTGTAATAAATACGCCATCTCCAGCTTTGGCTAATGCAGTTTACAATGCTACAAAAGTGAATATAAGAACATTACCAATAACAGCAGAGAAAATAGCTATGGGAATGCTTGAAAAATAAGATTACAAATATTATTATAAGTTCAACTAAGATTAGGAAGCAAAATAGGCTACACCTTAATCTTAGTTAAATTTTATTAAGTGATTAGGCACATGAAAATAAATAACAGGTCCAAGGTTGCCTTGAATATTTTTCATCA